>JAUWXM010000073.1 GCA_030616365.1 bacterium
TACGGTGTACGGTTAACGGTAAACAGCGAGGCCAAAGGCCGAGCGGGGAAACTGTAAACTATCTGAGTGAAACGAGGATGAAATGAAGAAATTTTTGAAAAAGCTGAAATCATTCTTCAGGGTGAAAAGATTTCTGTGCGATTCCTGCAAGTATGACTATCGAGGAGCCTGTTCTCGCCCAGAGAGACCGAATGCTACTGAGTGCTCGGACTACAAAAGCAGGTGAGTAATGATCGAATCCTATTCCTTTGGCTCCATGGTTGTTGATGGCAAGGAGTATACCTCTGACCTCATTATTTATTCAGATAGAATTCAGAGTTCCTGGTGGAGAAGAGAGGGCCATAGACTGGATATTGAGGATATTAAGGAAGTCTTAGAGGCCAAGCCAGAGGTCCTGGTGGTGGGAACCGGGGCCTCGGGATTAGTAGAGATTCCAGAGGAAACAGAGAAACATATCAGGTCTAAGGGGATAAGGCTCATCGTCCAGAAGACGGAAGAGGCCTACAAGACATTTAATGCGCTCTCCAAATCAAAGAAGGCCATCGGCGCCTTTCACCTGACCTGTTAATGCAGAAGAAATTACTAATTTCTGTTATTTTCTTATTCATCTTCTCTTTCTCTGTCCAAGCTCAGGAACTCAATATAAGAATAGAGCCCAAAAGCGTGGGACAGGGAGAGACGCTGGTAATCTACCTTGAATCTCCGGGGACCTTAAAGAATTTGGAAGCAGAGTTTTTGGAAAAAGAAGTAAGATTCTATGAAGTAGGCAAAGATAGATATCGGGCCATCCTTGGGATACCGCTCACTGCTGAACCTGAAAGATATAACATTCTCTTCAGAATCAAGACTAAAGGGGGCTTGGAGATTGAGTGGAAGGAAACGGTCCAAGTAAAGAAAAGAGTTTTTAAGAAAGAAACCCTCTCCATCCCTCCGGAAAAGAGTAAACATCTTACCTCGAAATACTTAGGAACAGAAGGAAGGAAGATAAGAAAGGTCTATAAGAGGGAAGAACGGAAACAGTTCTGGGAAGGGAGATTTATCCTTCCTGCAGAGGGGAGGATCTCCTCCCCCTTTGGAGCCTATCGGGTTTACAATCGAGGAAAAGCATCCTGGAGGCATAAAGGAATAGATATAGCAAATAAGGAAGGAACGGAGGTTGTTGCTCCTAACTCTGGGATAATTGTCTTATCAGAGGATATGAGGGTTCATGGAGAAACGATAATCATATCCCATGGCCAGGGAATCTTTTCCATTTTCTCTCATCTTAAGGAGCGGCTGGTTAGGAAAAGAGAGGAGGTGGAGAGGGGTCAGTTAATCGGGTTGATGGGTCAGACAGGATTAGCTACCGGCGCTCACCTTCACTGGGGATTATGCGCCTCTGGGACAGTGGTTGATCCTCTGGAATGGACGAAAAAGAAAATAGGAGATTAAGAATGGCAAAAGTCCTGATTATCTATTATTCGAAGACCGGAAATACGGAAAGAGTGGCTAATCAGATTACACAAAGATTAGCGGCGGAAGGAAAAAAAGTAGAAAAAATCCGCTTGGCTGAGGAGAAAAACCATTCTTTTTTAGGAGACGCCCTACGGGCCCTTTTCAAAGTTAAGGGAAAGGTAAAGGAAGCAAATCTTGACCTGAAAGGCTATGATTCTATCTTCTTTGGTACCCCGGTCTGGGCGGGTAGTCCGGCACCAGCCCTGAACAAGTATCTGGAAGAGTGTCAGGGTTTAAAGGGAAAAGAGGTTTCTATCTTCGTTACTTATGGTAGTGGCCTGGGCAAGGGAAGGGCGATGAGAATGCTGGAGGAGATGGTCGAGAGGAAGGGAGGAATAATCTTCCAGAAGTTGGCAGTTCAGGAGAAGGAAGTATTGAAGGAAGGTGCGAGGTGAAGAAGGTTTTGATCATTTATTATTCAAAGACCGGAAATACGGAAGAGATGGCAAAGGCAGTGGAAGAGGGAGTTAAAGAGGAAAGAGTCGAGGTAGAAGTAAAGAAGGCGGATGATGCTAAAGTAGATGAATTCTTGGAAGCGGATGGGATAATTATCGGTTCCCCCACTTACTATGGAAGTATGGCCGCTCCCATTAAGGAGCTTCTCGATGAGAGCGTAAAATTCCATGGGCAACTCAAAGGCAAGGTGGGAGGGGCTTTTTCCTCCAGTGCCAATATCGGAGGAGGGAATGAGACCACCATCATGGATATTCTGAAGGCCTTTTTGATCCATGGCATGATCGTTCAGGGAACCCCGGAGGGAGACCACTATGGCCCGGTGGCTATTGGGGTGCCAGACAAAAGGAGCAAGAACCAATGCAAGGATCTGGGCCGTAGAGTAGCAAGACTGGTAAAGAGATTGGGATGAACCCCGCACCTTTAGGCAAGGGTAAGAAATGAATATTAAAAGGTACGGGATAAAGATTTTCTATAAAGAGAGCGAAAAAATAATCCATATTGTAAAAGAGAATTATGGGGTAACCTATCTCATAGTTAAAGGGGAGATTGATATCGATAAATCCTTTCCCTTTGAAGCCAATAGTGAAGGGAGATGCATCGGATTCGATGTCCCGGAAGACCTAGACCTAAAAGAGTTCGATGAGGAAGTGAAAAAGTTTGCTCAAGAAAGAGGCTTTACAGTTATCGGTGAAAGAAAGTGATTATCGCTGATCTCCACATTCATTCCAAGTATTCTCGAGCCACCTCTAAAAATATGAATATTGAGGGAATAACGAAGTGGGCAAAGATGAAAGGGATCGATCTCTTGGGCACCGGGGACTTTACTCACTATCAATGGGTGAGCGAACTGAAGGCTCATCTGAAGGAGGTCTCCTACGGTCTCTATGACTATAATGGGACTCACTTCTTCCTCACTGGTGAGGTATCGAGCATCTACTCCCAGGGAGGAAAGGTGAGAAAGATCCATACCCTCATCTTTGCTCCTAGTTTCTTGGTTGCAGAAAAGATAAATAAGGAACTCTCTAAGATCGGGAATTTAGATGCTGATGGAAGACCTATCTTGGGACTTCCGGCAAAGGATTTAGTAGGAATTGTTCTTGGGATATCAAAGGATTGTTTCATCGTTCCTGCCCATATCTGGACTCCCTGGTTCTCCCTATTTGGGGCCAATTCGGGATTCGATGATATTGAAGAATGCTTTGGAGAATATACCAAGAATATCCATGCCTTGGAGACCGGTCTATCGAGTGATCCCCTGATGAACTGGACGCTATCAAAATTGGATAGGTTTGCTCTTCTCTCTAATTCCGATGCCCACTCCCCAGAGAATCTAGGAAGGGAGGCCAATATCTTTGACTGTAAATTAGATTACAAGGAGATAATTGAGACCATCAAGGAAAAGGATAAAGATAAGTTTAAGGGAACAATAGAGTTCTTTCCTGAAGAAGGGAAGTACCACTTCGATGGGCATCGGAATTGTGGAATAACCTTTTCACCCAAAGAAGCAAAAGCACATAATAATATCTGTCCCAAATGCAAGAGACCTCTTACCATTGGGGTATTGCATCGGGTAGGCGCTCTCTCAGATAGAGAACTGGGATTTAAACCAGAAGGGGCCATTCCCTTCAGGCACTTAGTTCCTTTGAGGGAGATTATCGCTGTTTCTATGGAAAAGACCCGCACTTCAATAGAGGTCAAAAAGTTATACGATTACCTGGTTAGTCACTTTGGAAGCGAATTTCGGGTGCTTTTAGATATTTCTATTGAAGATTTAGGCAAGGTTCATTCCAAAGTGGCAGAAGGGGTTTCCAAAGTAAGGGAGGGAAAGGTAAAAGTTGAGCCAGGATATGATGGGGTCTATGGGAAGGTAGAAATATTTGAGAAGGAAGAAGAGGCCAAGCAGATAAACCTCTTTTGAAGGAGGGGGGGGTAAGATGGAGTGTAAGCAAGAGGAGAACAGAGCGAAATGTAACTGTACCTATGAGCCCTGTGATAAGAAGGGAATCTGCTGTGAGTGCATCGCCTATCACTGGAGGAATAAAGAACTTCCTGCTTGTCTCTTCCCAAATGATGTGGAGAAGACCTACGATCGTTCCATAGCACGCTTTATCGCCTGTTACAAATAACGCGAATTTATGGGGGCGTAGTTCAGCGGGAGAACGCTACCCTCGCACGGTAGAAGTCGCGGGTTCAAATCCCGCCGCCTCCACAAAACCGCAAAAGCGCAAAAATCTCGCCAAAAACGCAAAAAAAGTTTGGCGGTCTTCGCGGATTTTTAGCGTCTTGGCGGTTGCAAGGGAGGAAAGAGATGGATGCCTTAAAAGCAATAAAGGAGAGAAGAAGTATCAGGGACTTTAATGAACAGGGGATTCCTAAGGGGGTGATTGAGGATATCATCAATTGTGCCCGTCTCGCGCCATCTGCTAATAATGTCCAGCCCTGGGAATTCGTGGTAATAGCCGATAAAGATGTAAGGACGAAGATTGCTGAGATCACAGACTATGGGAAGTTCATTGCCCAGGCACCGGTCTGTATCGTCGTCTTCTGTAAGGATACTAAGTATTACCTTGAGGATGGCTCTGCCGCTACGGAGAACATCTTGATTGCTGCCCAAGCCTATGGTCTGGGAACCTGTTGGGTAGCAGGGGATAAGAAGCCTTATGCTCCCCGGATAAACGAGTTAGTCAACATCCCTTTGGCCTTCAGATTGGTCAGCCTCATCGCTTTGGGTTATCCAAAAGAAGAAGCAAAACCTCATGGCAAGAGAACCCTAAAGGAAGTTATTCACTGGGAAAAATACCAATAATCATAGGGGAAGTAAAGTTAGAAACTTAGGCTTGAAAGAAAAGCAAGAAGAAGTTTAGTTAGGTAAGTTTTTTAACTTTCCCATTTTAGCCGTAAGTTCTATCTGTTATCTGTGCTAATC
>JAUWXM010000026.1 GCA_030616365.1 bacterium
TTTCCCTAAAAATATTTTGCCCAGGCGAGCGAACCTCTCTGGGGCATCGCTCACAAAGAAGGAATGTCTGGGAACTCCTTCCCTCGCCAGAAGATTTTTCTCCTCCAGTATTCTCTTAAGTCTCTCAACGGTTGCTCGGGCAGAGTCAATCAGGGAGACCTCTCCCATGACCTGGGCAATCTCTTCTTTCAAGAGAGGGTAGTGGGTACACCCCAGGATGAGGGTATCTATTTCCTCCTCCTTTAAGGGTTCCAGATACTCTCTTACAATGAGTTTGGTCGCTTCTTTCTCTATCCAACCTTCTTCTGCCAGGGGAACGAAGAGGGGACAGGGCTTCTCAATCACGAAGGCCTCAGGTTCTAATCTCTTCAATTCCTTGGCATATGCTCCACTTTTTATGGTACCGTAGGTTCCGATTACCCCGATCCTCTTATTCTTGGTGAGCCTTAAAGCCTCTTTTGCCCCGGGCCTGATGACCCCAATGATGGGAATGGGGAAACTCGAAGCCCTCATCTCTTCTAAAGTAAAAGCGGATGCGGTATGACAGGCGAGGATGACGGCCTTTACCTTCTTTTTAAGGAGGAAGTGGATATTATCCCGAACCAGACGCTTGATGGTTTGAGAGGATTTTGGGCCATAGGGAAGATGGGCAGTATCCCCGAAGTAGACGACATCCTCCTGGGGTAGTTGCCTTATGATCTCCTTTACTACCGTAAGTCCTCCCATCCCAGAATCGAAGACCCCAATCGCTTGCTTCATCTTTAGTACTCTACGAGAGGGGCATTCCGAGAGAGGGGTTTGGTGATATCAATGTGGCCGGCTAGGGTTTCGATGGTTTCGCTCTCAACTAAAATCTGAACCCTCTCTATCCCCTCAAGATTGTCTATCATGGTATTGACCAGGGAATAGATAGTGAGAAGCTCTCCTGCGCTTCCTCCGGGATGATTGGTCCGGAAGGCCTGATTAAAGTCCAAATAAACACATTTCTCCTCAGGAACGATGTATAGCTCGCGCAACTGAGTCTCTGGAGGAATGGTGGGATCCAGATTCTCTCGGGGACCCTTGATGAGTTCCTCAACCAGTGCCTTTGCCTCATCAGTTATGCTCTCTTCCCTCAATATCCTTCGTGCCTCAACCCTGAGATAGTCGGCATCTGGAGAGGCGAAGTAGAGCCGGGCCAATTTGACATTCTCCTCTGGGGCAAGAAAGGGGATGCGATAGAATACCCTCTCCCTTTGGGTTAAAAGAATAGCAACAATTAAGAGAATCAAAACTCCCAGAATTACTAAGACTTTCTTCCTTTTCAAATCTTTCTCTCCATTTTACGGGGTGATTGCTAGGCCCATGCTTCTTTCAAAGTTTCGTTTATAGAGGGCGATAGCATTATATAGACCCTCTGCCACCCTCTTCTGAAAATCGAGGTTCCTCAACATATTCTCCTCTCTGGGGTTAGAGATAAAGGCCACCTCCACTAAGATGGAAGGCATATCTGCTCCAGATAGGACATAGAAGTGGGCCTGGTCCACTTTCCTATTCCTAATTTTCAGCTTCTTATCCAATCCCTCCTGGACCAGAATGGCCAGGTCACTGCTCTCATTCAAATAAGTATTGTGAGCCATATCCCACAGGATGAACTCTGCCTGGCTCATAGCTTTTCTGCTTCCCTTCTCCAATCTGATGACCGCGTTCTCACGCCTGGCTACTGCCTTGGCCTCTTTGGTTAAGGCCAGGGAATGGAAGTAGGTTTCAAAGCCTTCTCCCCGCCCTCTTCCCAGGGCAGCATTGGCATGGATGGAGATGAATAGGTCGGCTCTTTCATTATTTGCCCGAGCGGTGCGTTCTCTTAAGGGAACGAAGTAATCCCCGGTCCTGGTTAAGACCACTCTTATCCCCAGTCTCTCGCTGATAAGCCTCTTCAATTCCTTGGCAATAGCCAAGACGACATCCTTCTCTCTTGTCCCTCCCCTACCTATGGCTCCCGGATCCTTGCCTCCATGTCCTGGATCGATGACGATGGTGGTGATCTTATAGTCCAACCTCTTCTGGGGAGGGTTGATGTCTAAGACGATGCGATGGGGATTCTTCAGGGTGAAGTCCTTGTAGGGAAGGCCCTGGATAAGTCTTACCACGATTTGGGTAGCATTGGGAAGCTGGAAGGCCTGGATATTCTTTACCCGGCCATCGTTTATCTCCAGGGATAACTCTCCCGGATTGCACTCTCCACCATAGACATCTATAATGACCTGATCGGGGAGTTCCTTCCTCGCCTTATAACTTAAAGGCCTTAAGAGATCGATGACAATCCTTGTGGAACCACGATAGGAGAAATGTCTCACTCCCCGGACATTAAGCCTTCCCCCGCTGACCTTCAAGATCCTCGTCTTGGAATCCCAGTCGATCTTGGCTTTCAAGACCCCATCCAATATCTCGCTCAGGAATTCTATGGGCAGGAGGATGGCTCCATTACTGAAACGGGAGGGCTGGATGATTTTCTTGATTCTATCATTGACCATGATCTGGGAGCTGCCCACAAAGAAGATGACCTGGTCTGGTCCAGAGGTTAGAGTGACCTTCTTGGTGATAGCATCCCATTTTAGATCAAGCCGAAAGAGCTTAACCATTTCTTTCAGGTAGACGAAGTCTGTTCCCTGAAAGGTGAGGGACTTTATGGTCGCCTCTGCCTGTCCCTCATCGTAGATGACCTTTACCCCGTTAGAAGTCCCCCGATATTTATCGGAGGCAGTCGCCTCTGACGACTTACCTCTAACAGGGTTAATCTCTTCTTGAGCTAAGAGGGGCAAGGCAATTAATGCTATGAGGGCTATGACCATCAGCCCAATCAAGATAACCCCTTTGGGGTTACTTCCATAGGGGTTATCCCCCCTCTGGCGGTCGGCAAAGACATGCTTTGCCTCCCTGTCACCCCCTGGGGAAAAGCAGATTCTGGGCAAAGACAGACCCCCTAATCCTCGGCATCGGAATTTATTCAAATTCCGATGCCTCAAGATTCTCTTCATCGTTTCTCCCTCATTAAAAAGATAGGAACCACAGATTTCACAGATTTCTACGGATTTTTAAATCTGTCTAATCCGCCTAATCCGCGGTTGTATTGAAGTTCCGATGCTTAAATATATTATTGCGTGGAGGCGAGGGGAATCGAACCCCTGTCCAGGAATATTTCTCTAAAGGCGCTACATGCTTAGTCCTTTGTTTTTCTCTCATCCCCACCTCTCCCAAAGGCAGGATCGATGGGGACCAGTTTGATGTGTTTTCATCTCCTCTTCCTCAAACAAGAAGAGGAAACTATCCTGTGTTTCTGACACCCACATCCCATCCCACAGGCGAGATGGGAGGAGCGGTCTGCTCTTTAGCAGACGTAAGCTAATTGCTCGTTGGCAATTAAGTTGTTGCCAAATGTTTTACGAGTCTTTTGGCGACCTCGGCATGCTCCTTTTAGATCAAACATCCCTGTCGAAACCTTTTCGCCCCCTTTCACTCCGACTCTGTCGGAGAATTACAAATTATAAATTATGGGTTATGAGTTTTTTATTAAATAATTGCATCCTTGCTGTTAACTCATAATTCATCACTAGTAATTCATAACTGTTTTCTTGTTTTTAGTGCCCGCGCTATCTCCCTCTGGGCAGCTCGTCTCTTCAGACTCTCTCTCTTATCATATTTTTTCTTTCCCTTGGCTAGAGCAATCTCAACCTTTGCCTTCCCTTTTTTAAAATAGATCTTTAGGGGAATTAAGGTTAGGCTCTTTTGAGTGGTCAGACCGATTAATCTCTTTATCTCTCTTTTATGAAGGAGAAGCTTTCTGGGTCGGGTGGGTTCTGGTCCCAGAATACCCTGATGACTATAGGGAGCAATATGTAAGTCGTAGAGAAAGATTTCATTCCCTTCGGCTCGGGCAAAACTTTCTCTTAGGCTCACTCTTCCCAGGCGCAGAGACTTTACCTCACTACCTTTTAAGACCATCCCGGCTTCAAAGCTATTCAAGATATGGTAGTTGTAGAGTGCTTTTCGATTGGTGGCTACAATCTTCATGATATTTTGTCAATATATCATATTTCTGTTGATATGGCAAGAGAAACAAAGATGGTGCCGCGGGAGAGATTCGAACTCTCACAACCTCACGGCCACTACGCCCTGAACGTAGCGTGTCTACCAATTCCACCACCGCGGCATTTTTAAATTCGCGTTAATTCGTATCCTTATTTTTCTTTGCGCTGTCCATTTTCCTTTTGCGGTTTTGCGGTTGCAATTCGTGCTGATCTGTATCTAGGCCTTACCCTCTTCTAACTTCTTAATTTCCAAAACCTTCTCCACAGTCTTCATAATTTCCACAATGTCGAATGGCTTACAGAGACAATCCTGAACCCCTTCAATCATGGCCTGTTCAATGAGTTCCTCTACAGAGTAACCGGTCATCATGATGGTATGGGCATTGGGATCGACCTCTTTAATCTTCTTATAGGTTTCCAAGCCATTTATTCCGGGCATTACAATATCTAAAAAGATGATATCGAACTTACCTTTCTTCACTTCCTCTATTGCCTGATAACCATCCTTTGCTATAGTGATCTTGTGTCCCCTACTACCCAGAACTCTAGAAAAAAGATCCAGGATAACCTGCTCATCATCAACCACTAAGATATCCGCTCCTTGGGCCATATCTATCCTCCTGCCCGGTGGGCAGGCAGAATAATTCGAAACTCTCCTCCTGCCCCCTTCCTATTTCTCACCTCAATCTCTCCCCCGTGATCCTTAATAATTCCGTAACTTACCGAAAGCCCCAGCCCCACCCCCTTGCCCGGCTCCTTTGTGGTGAAGAAGGGTTCAAAGAGTTTGTCCATATGCTCCTCTGGGATGCCCGGACCAGTATCCAAAAAACTGGTTACTATTTTCTTCCCCCGGGCAATATTTTTAGTGGTAACAAATATCTTTCCCCCATCAGGCATGACATCCCGGGCATTGGTCACCATGTTCAAGAATACCTGCTGGAGTTGATTGAAGTTCCCGGTAACTTTTGAGAGTCTGGGGCTTAAGTCTTTCACAATCTCTATATTCTGTAATTTAGTCTGGTGATTAACCAGGTTTAGGGTAGCTTCGATGGCCTTATTGACGTCTACCTCCTTGAACTCTCCTTTCGTCTGGCGGGAGAAGTTCAGTAGCCCGGAGACAATCTCCTTACAGTGAAAAGTGGCCTCTTCAATAGCCTTTAAATCCTTATATCTTAGATCGTCCTTTTTGGTATCTAATAGTGCCGCCTGGGTAAATCCCAGAATCCCTCCTAAGGGATTATTCAACTCATGGGCCACCCCTCCGGCCAATCTACCTATGGCAGCCATCTTTCCCGATTGGACGAGCTGCTCCTGGGTGGCTCGTAGTTCGCGATAGGCTCTTCTCAAGCCCTCCTCCATCTTGGCCTTCTTGGTCACATACTCCACCAGACTCACCGTCCCGATGATGTTATTCTCCCTATTCTTCAGGGGATGGGAGCGGATATTAATGACTACTTCCTCTTTAACCATAGGGGGTCGATATCTTATGTTGCTATTATGGGTAGGTGATCCGATCTCTATGAGATGGGAGAGGTTCGCTCTCCAATCGAAATCCTCTGTAGGAGGGAAGAGCTCCCAGAAGTATTTTCCCAAAATCTCAGTCTTCGCTAAATCGGTATGGACCTCTAATTCCTTATTCACTCCAGTTATCTTGCCCCATCTATCGGTAGTAATGATTCCTGCTGTGATACTCTCTATAATGTTCTCGTTGTACTCCTTCAGATAGAATAATTGGCTCCTGTAGCGAAGGCCGATCTCAGATATTTTCCCCACAATAAAGGCCACCAGGTTAAAAGAGACAACCTTTATCAAGAACTCTCCGGTTAAGAAAGCTCCCCGTTTCCCAGTAAAACTAACTAAGACAATGGCGTAGAGGATACTTACGGTAATGGCGACTATTAAGCCCCCCTTTAGGCCATAATAGATGGCTCCGGCCAGAATGGGGAGGTAGTAGATGTAGAAGAAGAAGGCCCTCAGGCCATAGCCCATATAGAGATACCAGGACAAAGCGATACAGACCAAGAGGGTCAGGATGACCATCATCCTCTTGAACTGCTCTTCTGGATAGAAGATGCCCGCCTGCCTCTGCGAGGCACGAGCGGGCAGGCCCGGAGCAGGTTTGGTCTTGTTGGGTCTGGGACTCATTGATTCTCCCGAAGACAGAAAGGCGATACAATATTTATCTTAATTTGTATAGTTTATCACATTTTTCTGAAGAAATCAAGTTTTCGTCTGAAGAAATCAAGCCAGAATTTTCTTTAGGAGTTGTCCAGTGTAGGATCTCTTCTTTTTAGCTATTTCCTCTGGGGTGCCAGAGGCCACAATAAAACCCCCTTCCTCTCCTCCCTCTGGCCCCAGATCGATGATGTAGTCCGGGGTCTTGATCACATCCGGGTGATGCTCAATGACCAGGACGGTATTTCCCATATCCACCAAACGATTGAGGACATCCAATAGTCTCTGGATGTCGGCAAAATGAAGTCCGGTAGTTGGCTCATCTAAGATATAGAAGGTCTTGCCCGTGCTCCTCTTGGAAAGTTCTGTGGCCAACTTCACCCTCTGGGCCTCTCCACCAGATAGGGTAGTGGCGCTCTGCCCCAACTTTATATATCCTAATCCCACATCGTATAAGGTCTGTAACTTATGTTTGATCTTTGGGATATTCTTGAAAAACTCCAAGGCTTCTTCCGCAATCATATCCAATACCTCTGCGATGTTCTTCCCCTTATACTTAATCTCCAGGGTCTCTCTATTGAACCTCTTCCCCTTGCAGACCTCACAGGGGACATAGACATCGGGTAGGAAGTGCATCTCAATCTTTATTATCCCGTCCCCCTGACAGGCCTCACATCTGCCCCCTTTAACATTGAAACTGAACCTCCCTGGTTTATATCCCCTCATCTTAGACTCTGGGATCTGGGAGAATAGTTCGCGGATGGAAGTAAAGACCCCGGTATAGGTTGCTGGATTAGAACGCGGGGTCCTTCCAATGGGGTCCTGAGTAATGATGATTACCTTATCGATATTCTCCAAACCCTCTATTCTGTCATGCTCTCCCGCCCTTTCCTTTGACTTATAGAACTTATTCGCCAAGGCACGATAGAGGGTTTCATCTATTAGAGTGGATTTCCCGCTTCCTGAGACTCCAGTAATGCAGACGAAGACCCCTAAGGGGATAGAGACCTTTATATTCTTTAGGTTATGCTCCCTGGCCCCTATAACAGTTAGATACTTTCCTTTTGTCGGCCTCCTCTTCTTTGGTACCTCAATCTTCAATTCTCCCTTAAGATATTTTCCAGTCAGAGACCTCTTACATCTTATGACCTTTTCCAGAGGACCGGTAACCACCACCTCTCCCCCATGTCTTCCAGCACCCGGGCCTAAATCTATGATATGGTCTGCAGACCTGATGGTGGCCGCATCATGCTCCACCACCAGGACGGTATTCCCCAAGTCCCTTAAAGCCTTCAGGGTATTCAGTAACCTCCGATTATCTCGCTGATGGAGGCCAATGGAAGGCTCATCCAAGATGTATAATACGCCTACCAGTCCACTCCCGATCTGGGTGGCAAGCCTGGTCCTCTCCGCCTCACCTCCCGATAGGGTTCCAGACATCCTATCGATGGTGAGGTAATCCAATCCCACATTGACTAAGAAGTTCAATCTCTCCCTTATCTCCTTTATCACCTCTTTTCCGATCAAGGCCTCTTTCCTGCTCAATCTCAGATCGCTGAAGAATTCCAGGGCTTTCTTGATGGAAAGAGCACAGACCTCGGCAATGGACTTCCCTCCCACGGTGACCGCCAGGCTCTCCGGCTTCAGCCTGGCTCCCTCACAGTCCGGGCAGGAACGGGTTCTCATATACTTATTTCTTATCTCCTCTCTTACATACTCTGAGGACGTCTCTCGGTACCTTCTTTCAAGTTGACTGATTATACCCTCAAAGGGACGATAGAACTTATGTGTCATCCCATGCCTCTCTAGGTGGAAGTTGAGGGAATCGTCTCCCGAACCATAGAGCAAGATGTCTTTCTCTTTTCTTTTTAAGTTTTTCCAGGGGGTATGAAGGTTGAAGTCATAGTGCTCCGCCACAGTTTCTAACTGTTGAGAGTAGTACCTCTGGGCAGCATACTTCCACTTATGCCTCCTGGTAGTAATGGGCTCACTCCAGGGGATAATAGCCCCTTCGTAGATAGAGATATTCCTATCGGGAACCACTAAATCTGGATCCACCTCCATCCTTATTCCCAGCCCGTCGCATCCCGAACAGGCACCATAGGGGGAATTGAAACTAAACATCCTGGGGGATAATTCCCCAAAACTTACCCCACACTTTACACAAGCGAAGTGTTCACTGAATAGGAGTTCCTCTTGGACTTTGCCTGCCCCGTGGGAGCGAAGCGACTTTACGGGGGACTTCGGACTTTGGACTTTGGACTTTGGACTCTGGACTCTGGACTCTGGACCTTGGACCTTGGACTTTGGACTTTGGACTACTACAGTAACGATCCCCTTCCCCAACCTCAGAGCAGTCTCTACAGAATCAGCGAGCCTGGATCTTATTCCTTTCTTTACTATCAATCTATCTACAATAACCTCGATGTCGTGCTTCTTATACCTATCCAAAGAAGGAACCTCTGCTAAATCATAGACCTTGCCATTCACTCGGACCCTCACGTACCCTTCCCTTTGAATATCTTCAAATAATTTTTTATATTCTCCCTTTCTTCCTCTTACTAAGGGAGCTAAAACTTGAATCCTGGTCTCTTTTGGAAGTTCCAATATTCGGTCGGTGATCTCTTGCGCTGTTTGGGGAGAGATTTCTCTTCCACATTTAGGGCAGTGAGGTTTGCCGATCCGGGCAAAGAACAGTCTCAGATAATCGTAGATCTCAGTTATAGTTCCCACTGTGGAGCGAGGATTCGCCCCGGCCTTTCGCTGCTCAATGGCAATGGCCGGAGAGAGGCCCTCAATGGAATCGACATTTGGCTTCTTCAGCTGCTCTAAGAACTGGCGAGCATAGGCAGAGAGGCTCTCTACATACCTCCTCTGCCCCTCAGCATAGAGAGTATCGAAAGCCAAGGAACTTTTTCCAGAACCCGAGAGTCCAGTAATAACTACTAACTTATTTCTGGGGATCTCAAGGTCGATATTCTTTAGGTTATGTTCCTGTGCTCCTTTTATGATAATCGCTTCTCTTTTCATTTTATAAAGTTTGCTCCCAAGGAATTAGATACCACAGGTATAATCTTCATCTTAGTCTCCCAATGCTCTTTATAATCTGCATAATGAGTCCACTGAATAGGGGGATGGTGAGATTATCCTTCCTTCCTGGTGAGAAGAGCTCCACAATTGAAGCAGCAAGAGCACCGATACAGAGAATACCAAAACTTAGGTTTAGTCTCAAAACTAAGAGAATAATTCCTATTAAGAGGCAGGCGAGTAAGGACCCCAGTCCTCCTTCCAGGCTCTTTTTCTTTATCTTAATCCTTCCATATCTCTTTCCAATGAGGGAAGCAGCCAGGTCCCCACAGGCTACGAAACAGAGGCTGGCAATGGCGATCCCCTTCTCAAATAATAAAACGGATAAAAAAGCACCAGAAATATAATAAGGATTTCCAGAGAACCTATCTCTCTCTTCTTCTTTAATAATCCCTCCTAAATATTTAAGTGTCCACTGGTTAAATTTTAGGTAGCGAAGGCGAAGAAAATCAGCCAAAAAGAAGAAAATAAAGAAAATCCCAAAGACTATTAAGGAAATTCTCTTATCTGTGAGATAATAGATTGTGGGAAGAAGTAGTCCTCCCAGAAGATGCCATAGATACCTTATCGGTTTATTCAAAACATTAGCCATCGTGGTACTTAGTATACTACAATATCTCGAAAAAGACAACTTGCCCCGTTGATAATTTCATATCTACAGGGCTTGCCCCGTTAGAGATGTAAGAGAAAGATTATGCCTCATAACTTTGTTATGAGAAGCAAAGAGAAGTTTTGTGTAAATGTTAAAGTTAATTTACGGTCGCCTAAAGGCGACCTATCTCTAACGGGGCTTGCCATTCTTCATTCTATATGGTATGATTAATTTTAAGGGAAGGTCAAATATGAAATGGAAACTATTACTTCTCATTTCCTTGCTTCTTCTTCCTTCCCCAACCTGGGCTAAGGAAGAAGAGAAGAAAGTTGAATTCATACCCCGGGTAGATATGGCCTTAGAGGCCGGCCGTTATTTCCATAACTGGCCGGGCTATGCCTGGAGGTTCAAGAGGAGAATCAATATAGATATCTGGAAGTGGGGAAATAAGGTTCTTTTTATGGAATACGAGGACGAGAATATCCTGGGAAGCAGGACGGCAGGCGTAGATGACCCACAGAAGATTCGCCATGAGATCGCCTATCTGGGGTTGAGGCAGGAATGGGAGAAGTATAGTCTAAGTTATTTCTATAGACATGTCTGCCATAATCGTGTAGATAGGACGACCGGGAAGTTTATGCTTTGGGATGTCATTGAGGCCCGGTGGGAAACGAAGGGGATGAGACTGGGATATAAGAATGAGGGAATAGATTTTAATTCCGAAAAAGAATTTGAATTCTTGAATAAATTTAATGGCATGGCTGGTTTAGGAGTGGTAACTACCCATGAGCACTGCAGATATACTATGGTGGGTGAGGGAGGAGTGAGATACGATATCTTAAGGTATAGAAATGGAGTTCCCTATCTCCAAACAAAGCTCTATGCTACTAGGGGCCCTGATCTGAATCCTAATCTCACCGTAGAGTCTGGGGTAAGGTTTCACCTGAAGAATTTTGACCTCACTCCCTTTGTAGAATACGAGCATCAATACGATGCCGAGAGACAGGAAGGCCCGGTGGGGAATTTCCTCTTCACCGGTCTGCGCCTGGAGACCCATGGTGATGAGTTAGTGCCCACTTTCAAAAGGAATTCTTCCTTCCTTCCCGAATTACATGTCGGGGGCTACTATGCCAAGATTCTGGGGAGTGACGACTTCGGCTGGGATAGTGATCTGGCCTTCAACTTAGACCTCTATCGAAGAGAAAGACTTACCACTTTTCTGAATACTGGCCTGGTAATAAATACCACAACTGAGAATCAAAAGCCTCACTTCATCGGTTATTCCTTAGAGCCGGGACTGGAGATAGATTTTGAGAAAAGAGTTTGGGACTTCTTCTTCCGCAACTGGTCAAGGTATAACGGTGATGTTAATGGCAATGTCCTTGATGGAATTACCGAAAGGTACAAACTAATAGGAACCAGGTTTCAGAGTCGGGGAATGAAACCGGGGTATAGAAATGAGGGAATAGATTTTGACTCCGGGAAGGACTTTGAATTCTTGAAGAAGGTTGACTGGAAGGTCTCAGCAGGAGGGTATGTTAACACTGCAAACTATGACTACGATTGGGAGGCAGAGGCCGGAGCAAGGTGGGATATCCTGAGGCATAAGAGAAAGATCCCCTATCTCTTAGCCAACCTCTCTCTCCTCCAAGGTCCCAATACAGATGGAGATTATACTATGGAGGCTGGAGTGAGGTTCTGCGGCAAGAAGGGGAATGCTTCTCTTTTCACGCAGTATCGCTACCGGGAGAATGCTTCTCGCTTCGGTGGCTATGACGCCAAGCAGACAATAATGGGTGTGGGATTCGAATTTTAATCACCACTTGTACTTTATGCCCACTAATTCAAAGTCATCTATCTTTCCGTCACCTCTATCAATATCGTGCTTGAGGTATCAGAATTTCAATAAATTTCGATACCGATGATTAGGGGGTCTGTCTTTGCCCAGAATCTGCTTTCCTCCAGGGGGTGACAGGGAATTTTTTCGAACTGTTGCAGGAAAAATTCCCGCCAGAGGGGCAAAGCCCCTATGGAAGTATCCCCATGGGGATATCTTGTGCCATATCTGGCAGAAGAAACTCAAAAAGAAAAGGGGCAAGAAATTTATCTTGCCCTTTATTTTATTCGCAATAAAAAATTTATCCGTGCTAATCCGTGTTGTATGCTCAAACAGTAAGCAATAAAAAGAAATCCGTGTCTAAATCATCTCCTCCAAGGGCAGAACAAAGGCCCCGATTCCTTCCTTGGCAATAGATTCTTTTGACTTTAATTCCCTTACCTTAGCCATAATTTTATCCTTCTTCTCGTCCTCTACGGCGATGGCGAGCATACTATTCACCCCTGGCCAGACATCGGAGTCAAAATGAGGACCTGAAATGGGACCCTTTCCCAATACCCTATCCCACTTGGTATAGTTCTCCACCCCGATCTCTTGCAAGGCTTCCATCATCTCTTCCTCAATGGCCACATTATAAACGATAAAAATCATCTTCATTGTCGCTTCGCTCCTGTTTATAGGTTTATACGTTCATAAGTTGATAAGTATTTCCCCTATCAACATATCAACTTATTATCTTATCAACTTTCTGTGTCTGTCCTCAAAGATAGAATAGAGGGTGGGAACAAAAACCAAAGTGATCAAAGTAGAAACGATTAATCCACCGATGATGGTGATGCCAAATGGCCTCCAGAACTCTGAACCTTCCCCTCGTAAGAGAGTAAGGGGAAGTAATCCAAAGACAGTAGTAATAGTAGTCATCAAGACCGGTCTAAGCCTCGTTCTACCGCCAAGGGTGACCGCTTCCCTCACACTATAACCTCTTCCCCTCAGGATATTAATATAACTGATTAAGACGATAGCGTTATTCACCACAATCCCTACCAGCATAATGAGTCCAATGAAGGCATCTACGGTAAATATCTGATTAGTAATGAGTAAGGCCCATATTACCCCGATCATGGCAAAGGGAATAGAGAATAAGATGATGAAGGGATCTCTTAATGATTCGAATTGAGAGGCCATGACCATATAGACCAGGATTGCTCCCAGGATAAGGGCAAATAATAGGTTCCGGAAGGACTTCTCCTGCTCTTCCCTCTCCCCACTAAACCTTATGAAGAAGTTAGACGGAATAGTAAGTCCTTCAAGTTTTTCCTTTGCTTCTCTTACAATACTCCCCAGGTCCCGACCATAGATATTTCCCATCACCTTTATTATTCTCTGCTGGTCCCTTCTCTCTATCTTCACCGGGCCAATCTCTTCTCTAATGCTTGCCACATTTGAGAGCCGGATCTGTTTTCCGGATGGTGAGGTGATAAAAATCTTCTCCAGGTCCTCAATTTGGTCTCTATCTTCCTCTCGTAACCTTACCGAGATATCGTATTCCTTTCCTCTCTCCCGATATTTAGTAGCCTCCTTGCCGCTCACCAAGTTCTTTATGGTATTACCGATTGCCGAGACATTCAGGCCCAATCGGGAAGCCTTCTCCCTCTCCACCACTATCTGGAGCTCTGGCTTCCCTTCCTTGCGCGAAATTTCAACATCCCTCACTCCCTCTATTCCCCCTATAATCTCAGCCACTTTCCGGGCAAGCCCTCTACCCACATCCAGGTCATATCCCCAGACCTCAATGGTCAGGGGCTTCCCTCCTCCAAGGAGGAGGCCAGCCAGGGGATCCTCAGTAGAGAACCTCACTTCTGCCCCGGGGAAAGAGGTTAGCAGAGGTCTCAAGGACTCTACAATCTCCTGGGAGGACCTCTTCCTTTCTCTTATGGGAACCAACTTGGCCATTGCTATGCCGATA
>JAUWXM010000099.1 GCA_030616365.1 bacterium
GGAGGGGAATAAGGTCTTCAAGATTGCGGTACAGTCCATGCAAGAGGCTGCTTTGGAAGGAATGAAGAGGGCAGGAGTAAAAGCAGAGGAACTCTCCCTCCTCATCGCCCATCAGGCAAATGCGAGGATCATCAATGCCGTGGCCAAGAGACTGGGTCTTCCTTCAGAGAAGGTATACATTAATCTCGATAGATATGGTAATACCTCTGCCGCCTCTATCCCCCTTGCCCTGGATGAGGCGGTGAAGAAGGGAAGAATAAAGAAGGGAGACCTGATTATTTTAGTGGCCTTCGGTGGCGGCTTCACCTGGGCTTCCTGCGTTATGAGGTGGTAGGTGAGGCTATTGCTTCAAGCTACAAGCTTCAAGCTGTAAGCTTCTTTTTTGTTGTAGCCTGCAGCTTGTGGCCTGGGACTTGAAGCCTGTTTACACAACCGCAACCGATTGACGTAACCTGTGGTTAACGATTTTAGGTGATTAGGAGGTTTTCATGGCTAAGCTGGCGTTTCTATTTCCGGGTCAGGGTTCACAGGAAGTGGGGATGGGGAAAGAACTATATGACAACTTCCCTAAAGCAAAGGAAATATTCCAGAGAGCAGATGAGGTCCTGAGAATAGATCTAACAAGACTAATCTTTGAAGGCCCAGGGGAGGAGTTAAAGGAGACCATAAATGCTCAGCCAGCAATATTTACGGTGAATCTGGCCTGCTATGAAATATTGAAGGAGAAAGGGATAACCCCAGAGGTTACTGCTGGACACAGTCTCGGTGAGTACTCTGCCTTAGTAGCCAGTGGAGCCATAGACTTTGAAAATGGATTAAGATTGGTGAGGAAGAGAGGAGAGTTTATGCACCAGGCAGCGACAGAACATCCCGGTGGAATGGCAGCCATCATCGGATTGGATATTGGCAGAGTGGAGGAGATATGTAAGAAAGCTTCTTCTGTTGGGATAATAGTCATCGCCAATCTGAATTCCCCTGGCCAGGTGGTTATCTCGGGTGAGAAGAAAGGAATCGATGAAGCGGTTAAAATGGCGGAAGAGGCGGGAGCGAAGAGGGCCATTCCCCTGAAGGTCTCTGGTGCCTGGCACTCTCCCTTGATGGAGTCGGCAAAAGAGAAGTTAACCCAGGAGGCTGAAAAAACTGATTTTGTTGACCCTAAAATTTCTTTAGTGGCCAATGTAAGCGCTGACTATGTTAGAGATGCGGGAAGTGTAAAGAAGGCTCTCATCGATCAGGTATGTGGCATTGTCCGTTGGGAAGATTCTATGAAGAGAATAATTGGAGATGGCCTCGATACCTTTGTTGAAGTTGGTCCGGGGAAGGTTCTAAACGGCCTTTTGAAGAGAATAAACAGAGAAGTAAGGGTTCTCAATGTCGAAGATAAAGCCAGCCTGGAAGAAACCATCAAGGTATTGAAGGAGTAAAGAGATGAGATTAAAGGATAAAGTGGCCCTGGTTACCGGAGGAGGAAGGGGAATTGGAAGAGCCATTGTCCTTGCCTTGGCTAAAGAGGGGGCAGATATTGTTACCTGTGATATTAATCTGGAGAACTTAAAAGAAGTGGCGAGTGAAGTAGAAAAATTGGGAAGGAAGATTCTCATCCAAAAGGTCGATGTCTCTAAGATAAGTGAAGTAAATGAGTTAGTAAAAAAAGCACTTGACAAATTCGTTAAAATTGATATATTAGTAAACAATGCTGGCATTACCAGAGACAACCTCATCTTGCGTATGAGTGAAGAGGAGTGGGATCAGGTCTTGGATATCAATTTAAAAGGCACTTTTAATTGCTTAAAGGCTATTGCTCGGCCCATGATGAAGGCCAGATCGGGCAGAATAATCAACATCGCCTCTGTAGTGGGAATGATGGGGAATCCTGGTCAGGCGAACTATGCTGCTTCCAAGGCCGGGATTATCGGTCTGACGAAATCAGCAGCAAAGGAACTCGCCTCCCGGGGAATAAATGTCAATGCCATTGCTCCGGGATTTATAAAGACGATTATGACTGAAACCTTGAGCGATGAGGTGAAAGAAAAACTGATTAACCGGATTCCCTTAAAAAGATTAGGGGAAGTGGCAGATGTTGCCGACCTGGTAGTTTTTTTAGCCAGCGGCGATGCCAGTTATATCACCGGAGAAGTAATAAAGATAGACGGCGGCATGTTAATGTAAGCATGAATAATTACAAGCAAATTCTAAATCCTAATATCGAAATTCTAAACAATCTCTAAATTCAAATATCAAAATTCAAAATTATTTGTCTTTGTTTAGAACATTTGGATTTTGAACATTGGAATTTGTTTAGTGCTTAGGATTTCGAGTTTAGAATTTATAATAATTTAAGGAGGTGGAGAGAAAATGGCAATTGAGGAGAAGGTAAAGCAGATCATTGTCGATCAGCTGGGAGTGAATGCAGAAGAGGTAACGGATGAGGCATCCTTCATCGATGATCTGGGAGCAGACTCCCTTGATACTGTGGAGCTAGTCATGGCCTTAGAAGAAGAGTTTGACATCGAGATTCCAGATGAGGATGCAGAAAAAATCACCAAGGTAGCAGCGGCCATAGAATATATCAAGAAGCACTCCAAGAAAGAATAACGCTAAACGCCAAGTCGCCAGAGTTTAAAATAAAAACGCCAAATTATTTTTTGCGCTTTGGCGGGTTGTTTAGTGATTTTGCGTTTACGCGTTTGTAGGAGGGAATATGGAGAGAAGGATAGTTATAACTGGAATAGGGGCTATGACTTCCATTGGGAATAGCGTCCCGGAGTACTGGGAGGCCCTCTCCCAGGGTAAATCGGGAATAGAGAAGATAACCCTCTTCGATGCCAGCCAGTTCACTTCCCAGATAGCGGGAGAGGTAAAGGGCTTCGAACCAGAGAAGTATATCGATAAGAAAGAAGCAAGGAGGATGGATAGGTTCACCCAGTTTGCCATGGCAGCGACTTCTGAGGCCATTCGAGATTCAAAATTAGACCTATCTAAAGAGGATACCAAGAGGATCGGAGTCTTGCTTGGTTCTGGTATTGGAGGCCTGGGAACCATTGAGAAGGAGCACAAGGTACTTCTGGAGAAGGGTCCCAGGAGGGTCTCTCCCTTCCTCATCCCCATGCTCATCATCGATATAGCCTCTGGTCTGGTCTCCATAAAGTATGGTTTGAAGGGCCCTAATAGTGCCGTAGTCACTGCCTGTGCCAGTTCTGCCCATGCCCTAGGAGACTCCTTTAAAATTATCCAAAGAGGGGATGCAGAGGCCATGGTCACCGGAGGAACAGAAGGCGCTATAACCCCTTTAGGTCTGGCTGGCTTCTGCTCCATGAAAGCCCTATCTACACGCAATGATGACCCCCATAAGGCCTCGCGGCCCTTTGATAAGGAAAGGGATGGCTTCATTATGGCAGAAGGAGCAGGGATAATAATCTTAGAATCTTTAGAACACGCTAAAGCCCGGGGAGCAAAGGTCTATGCTGAG
>JAUWXM010000034.1 GCA_030616365.1 bacterium
TAATGAGAAGGTGGAAGGATTATCCTTCATTACCCATAAGGAAAAGGCCTATCATAGGGCAAGAGAGTTGGTAGCAAGATTAAAGGAGGTCATTCCTCAGCACCTCTTTCCGGTTGCCATACAGGGGGCGATAGGGAAGAAAACCATCGCCCGGGAGACAGTAAAAGCTTTGAGAAAGGATGTCACCGCTCCCTTATACGGAGGAGATATCACCCGGAAGAGGAAGCTTTTAGAGAAGCAGAAGAGGGGTAAGAAGAGAATGAAGAGAATTGGAAAGGTCTCTCTTCCCCAGGAAGCCTTCTTGAGCATCCTGAAAGTGGATTAAAAAGGGCTTGACAAGCAATTTTTTTTGTGCTAAATTATTGTTAGCACTCCTATTCAATGAGTGCTAAACATTAACGCAAAAGCGGTTGCGGAGTGACCATGCTTGACGAAAGAAAAAAGAAGATATTAAAGGCCGTAGTTCATAACTACATTACTACTGCTATGCCTGTAGGCTCGAGAAGCATTGCCAAGAAATACCGACTCGACCTCTCTCCTGCTACCATAAGGAATTGTATGGCAGATCTGGAAGAGTTGGGCTATCTTACTCATCCCCATATCTCAGCAGGAAGGATCCCTACAGATAAGGGATACCGCTTCTATGTGAATAGTTTAATGGAGAGGAAGGACCTCTCTTCAGAAGAGAAGACAAGGATTGAGAAAGAATACTCCCACAGGATGAATAAGATCGATCAGATAATGGAAGAGACCTCCCAGGTCCTCTCCCTTATTTCCCATTATACCGGCCTCGTCCTGGCCCCCAATTTAGAGAAATCCATCTTCCATCACCTAGAACTCGTCCCCCTGGAGAATGGAAGAATCTTGAGCATCCTGATCACTGGCTCGGGACTGGTAAAAAATAGGATAATAGAAACAGAAGAAACTCTTCCCAAAGAAAGACTGGGAGAGATCCTGAACCTCGTTAATGCCCGACTTTCCAACCTGCCTTTGAAAAGAATTAAAGAATTCATCTCTGACCAATTGAAGATCGAGACCTCAAGCGCTAAGATTTGGGAATTAATGAACCAAATCTTCACCTGGGATGGGGTAGAGGAACTCTATCTTGGGGGAAGGATTAATATCCTTGAGCATCCGGAGTTTAAAGACTTAGCCAGGACAAAGTCTGTCTTCCAGGCCTTAGAAGAAAAAAGATTATTGGCCGAGATCTTGAATAGAACCGCCTCCAACGAGGGAGTAAAAGTCTTAATTGGAAAAGAGACCAGATGCAGAAAAATTAGAGACCTGAGCCTCATTACCTCTGTTTATCGGATAAATGGTAGACCAGTAGGGGTTCTGGGAATAATCGGTCCCAGAAGGATGGAATATTCAAAGGTCATCTCTCTCGTCAATTTTATGGCCAAGATAGTAAGTAAGGTTCTAACAAATTTAAGTCATACCGCCAAATCCCTCTCAGAAGAGAAGGCGGAAAGAAATGTCAGATAAGAGAAAGAAGAAGCCAAGAGGAAAATTGGCTCAGCTCAAGAGCGAATTGGATCAGCTTCAGCACGAATTGGAGAAGGAACGCAGATTAGCCTCTGAATATAAAGAGCATCTTCAGAGGCTGGCAGCAGACTTCGAAAATTACAGGAAGAGGGTGGAGAAAGAAAGAGAAGACTTTATCAAATTTTCAAAAGAGGATTTAGTTTACGAACTTCTACCTATCCTGGACAACTTCAAGATGGCCCTCCATCATGTGAAGAATACCACAGAGCCCAAGAAGATAATAGAGGGAATAGAATTAATAGAGAAGCAGTTCCACAATATTCTGAAGAAGGAGGGTTTACAAGTTATTGAGACCAAAGGAAAGAAGTTCGATCCCCATATCCATGAGGCAATAATGCATGAGGAGACTGATAAACATCCAGAAGGATTTATCATTGAGGAGCTGCGTAAGGGATATACCCTGGGTGGCAAAGTAATTAGGCCCGCCCAAGTAAAGATTGCAACCACTAAAACACAAAAGGAAAAATAAAGACACAAAAGGTATGAATAAAAAAGCAATTGATGAATTGAGCAATAAGATTATTGGGATAGCAATTGAGATTCATAAAACACTAGGCCCAGGATTTGTAGAGAAAATTTATGAGAAAGCATTAATCTACGAATTCCAGAAAAGAAAACTTGAATTTACTAACCAAAAGGTTATCCGAGTTAGATATAAAGAGATTGAATTAGGTGACCAGCGAATAGATTTTCTAATTAAGAGTGAAATTATTTTAGAATTAAAAGCCGTCTCCAAAATAGATGAACTTCACATTGCCCAGATGCTCTCTTACTTGAAGGCTACCAATAAAAAACTCGGCTTAATCCTAAATTTCGCTAAGCCAACTTTGGAAATCAAAAGAGTAATAAACTAAAACTATAAAGCCACAATACAACCACTAAAGCACGAAAGGAACCGTAAAAACACAAAAAATTTAGTGCCTTTATTTTAAATTCTGCGTTTTTGTGATCGCAAGTTTTGTGTTTTTCAATTAAGTTTAGTGCTTTTGTGGTTGCAAGGGAGGTAAAGAATGGCTAAAGTAATTGGGATTGATTTAGGAACCACAAACTCTGTAGTCTCTATTATGGAAGGAGGAAAGCCCACAGTCATTGCTTCTTCTGAAGGCCCAAGGACTGTTCCTTCTGTGGTAGCCTTTACTAAGACTGGAGAGAAATTGGTGGGCCTCCCGGCCAAGAGACAGGCCGTTACCAATCCAGAGAACACTGTCTTCTCCATCAAGAGGTTGATGGGTCGTCGCTTTAATGAAGAAGAGGTGGAGAGGGATAAGAAGATATTGCCTTTTGAATTAGTAGAAGGACCCCATAACGATGTGAGAGTTAAAGTAAAGGACAAGGTCTATTCTCCTCCTGAGATATCGGGTATGATCCTGGCCAAGATGAAGGCTGAGGCAGAGAGATATTTAGGAGAGAAGGTTACCCAGGCAGTGATTACCGTTCCCGCCTATTTCCGGGATGATCAACGCCAGGCGACAAAGGATGCTGGTAAGATCGCTGGCTTGGAAGTTTTAAGGATTGTTAATGAACCCACCGCCGCTTCTTTAGCCTATGGATTGGATAAAAAGAAAGAGGAGAAGATTGCCGTCTTCGATCTGGGAGGAGGGACCTTTGACATCTCTATCTTAGAGAATATGGGCGAGGGTGTCTTCCAGGTGAAGTCCACCAATGGGAATACCCACTTAGGAGGAGATGATCTTGATCAGGAAGTAATTGACTGGCTCTGTGATGAGTTCAAAAAAGAACAGGGGGTTGATTTAAAACAAGATAGGATGGCTCTCCAGAGATTGAAGGAGGCCGCGGAGAAGGCAAAGTGTGAATTGTCCACTACTCTGGAAACAGAGATCAACTTACCCTTTATTACTGCAGACCAGACCGGACCCAAGCATCTGGTCAAGAAATTGACCAGAGCTAAGTTGGAGCAACTGACCTCAGATACCGTTGAGAAGACCATCGGACCCTGTGAACAGGCCCTGGCAGATGCCAAATTATCTCCCTCTGATATTGATGAGGTGATCTTAGTTGGTGGTCAGACCAGGATGCCCTTGGTAATAGAGACGGTGAAGAAGGTGTTTGGTAAGGAACCCCATAAGGGAGTCAATCCAGACGAGGCAGTGGCCGAAGGAGCCGCCATCCAGGCAGGGATATTGAGTCAAGAAGAGGGGTTAAAGGACATACTTCTGCTGGAGATCACTCCACTGACCCTGGGCATTGAGACTCTGGGAGGGATTAGAACCCCCCTCATCCCTCGAAGTACTACTATTCCCACCAAGAAGAGTCAGATCTTCTCTACCGCAGCAGATAATCAGCCAGCGGTAACCGTCAATGTCTTACAGGGGGAAAGGGAGATGGCCGCAGATAATAAGTCCTTAGGCAAGTTCGATCTGGTGGGCATTCCTCCGGCACCGAGAGGGATTCCTCAGATAGAGGTCAGGTTTGACATCGATGCCGATGGCATCGTCCATGTTTCTGCCAAGGACTTAGGGACAGGAAAGGAGCAGTCCATAAAAATCACCTCTCAGAAGATGACGGAAGAAGAGATTGAGAAAGCGGTCAAGGAAGCCGAGTCAAAAGAGACTGAAGATAAGAAGAGAAAGGAGGAGGTAGAGATAAGGAATCAGGCAGACACCTTAGTCTATTCAGTAGAGAAGTCCTTAAAAGACTATGGGAACAAAGTAAGCGCTTCTGAAAAGAAGAAGATTGAAGATGCTTTGAATAGCCTTAAAGAAGCCCTAAAAGGAAAGGATACAGAAAAGATTAAGAAGTCCTCTGAAGAACTGGGCAAGGCCTCTCATAAATTGGCAGAGGAGGTCTACCGGGAAGCTCAGAAGAAGGCCGCCGAACAAGCCAAGAAGGCGCAGCCACCGCCAGGGCGGGGTCCCGCAGAGGCGGGAGAAAAGAAACCCAAAGAGGAGAAACCCAAGGAAGAAAAGAAGCCGCCGCCTGAAGGCGGGGTGCCGCCAAAGGCGGCAAGAGAAGACATAGTAGAGGCAGAGTATAAAGAGGAAGAGGAGAAGGAAGAAAAGAAATGATGACAGTGATGTTAAAAAATGATGCCAGTGATGGTTTTATCACCGTAATTAGATTTTTATCACTGTAATCACTCTGAGCGAAGCGAAGAGATGACTATTAAACGTGATTATTATGAGATACTGGGCATAGATCGGGATGCCTCTTCAGAGGAGATAAAGAAGGCCTATAGAACCTTAGCCATACAGAATCATCCGGATAAGGTAGCCCCGGATGAGAAGAAGGCGGCAGAGGAGAGATTTAAGGAGATATCCGAGGCCTATGCTGTTCTCTCTGATCCAGAGAAAAGGACCACCTATGATCAGTTTGGCCATGCAGGTATCGATGGACAATATACCTACCAAGATATCTTTCGGGGTGCCGATTTTGGGAATATCTTTGGCGGTCGGGGCTTTGAGGATATTCTGAGGGGCTTTGGCTTTGGGGGAACCTTCGCTGACATCTTTGGAGACTTCTTCGGTACCCGGGTAGAGAGAAGGGCTCATCGGGGAGCAGACTTAGAATACCCCTTGGATATTACCTTAGAAGAGGCAGCAAGGGGATGTGAGAAGAAGATAAATATCTATCATACCGTCACCTGCCCCACTTGTAAAGGGAGCGGAGCAAAGCCGGGAACGAGAAAGAGAACCTGCCCCCAGTGCCAGGGAACGGGCCAGATAAGGTATACCCAGGCCTTCTTTACCTTTTCTCAGACCTGCCCTCAGTGTCGAGGAACGGGTGAGGTGATCGAGGCGGCCTGTGGCCAGTGTCATGGAAGAGGAAAGATCAAGAAAGCCTCCAAAATCTCTTTGAAAGTTCCCCCAGGAGTAGATACCGGAACCTCGATCAGGGTAAGGGGTAAAGGAGAGGCAGGAGAGCTCGGTGGCCCATCGGGTGACCTCTATGTCACCATTCGTCTAACCCCTCATAAGACATTCGAAAGAGAAGGGAACGATCTCTACTGTGAGGCGCCTCTTAGTTTCGTTACCGCTGCATTAGGGGGGGAGATTAAGGTTCCCACTCTGGAGGGAAAGGCAACCATGAGGATCCCTCCCGGAACCCAGACGGATAGAGTCTTCAGACTGAAGGGAAAAGGGGTTCCTTCCCTCCCCGGCCATAATAAGGGCGATGAGTACGTAAAAGTCATTATCCAAGTACCTACTCGATTGAACGAGAAACAAAGAGAGATCTTAAAAGAATTTGCCAAAGCAGGTGGCGAGAAACTCTCTGTCTCCAAAAAGAACATCCTTGATAAGATAAAAGATACCTTTAAATGAGACGCTTCTTTGTTGAAGAGGGAAATATTAAAGAAGATAAAGTCACCATAAGAGGGGATGAAGCAAGACATATCGCTCAGGTCTTAAGACTCAAAGAGGAAGACAAAATAAAAGTCTTCACTGGAAAAGGGAGAGAATACTTAATCGAAATTAGAGAAGCGAGCAAAAAAGAAGTAATTGGGAGAATTTTAAAAGAGAGTAGCTTAGATACTGAGCCACCAATTGAAATGACCTTGATTCAGGGAATACCCAAGTCGAATAAGATGGACTTCATCGTTCAAAAAGTCACAGAACTAGGAGTGAAGAGAATAATTCCGGTCATCACTCAGAGGACAAT
This sequence comes from bacterium, assembly GCA_030616365.1. Taxonomy (GTDB): domain Bacteria; phylum UBP18; class UBA7526; order UBA7526; family UBA7526; genus JAUWXM01. Next base: position 6,163 of record JAUWXM010000034.1, read on the forward strand.
TGTTAAGTTGAATGAAGAGAAAGCAAGGGCGCGAAGGAATCGCTGGCAGCGAATTGCTTTAGAGGCCGCGAAACAATCTGGTAGAGCAATCATTCCAGAAGTCGATGAAGTAACCACTTTTGTCCAATCACTCAACAATATAAGTGAAGAAAATCTAAACCTCATCCCCTGGGAAGAAGAAGAAACATCCACCAGCCTCAAAAAGATTTTGAAGCAGTTCACGGTAAACCGTAAACGGTTAACAGTAAACGGAATTACAATATTCATTGGCCCAGAAGGGGGATTTACTTCTGGGGAAGTAGAGGCAGCAAAAAAGAGAGGCGCGCTTTCGGTAAGCCTTGGCCCAAGACTTCTACGTACTGAAACCGCAGGATTAGCAGCCCTGGTCATGATCCTATACGAACTAGGTGATCTAGGATGAAGAGCGTTGCTTTTCATACCCTGGGTTGTAAGGTGAATCAATATGATACCCAGGCCATGATAGAGGCCCTGGCGAAGGATTACAGAATAGTATCCAGCGAAGAGGGAGCAGATATCTACATCATCAATACCTGCACGGTTACCAATCGAGCCGATCAGAAGTCCCGCCAGCAGATAAGAAACATCATCAGAGAGAATCCAGGGGCCTTTGTTGCCGTTACCGGCTGCTACGCCCAGAGATTTCCACAAAAGATTGCCGAGATTCAAGGGGTGGACTTAATCCTAGGGAGTCAGGAGAAGAATAGAATAGCCCCCTTTCTCAACGGAGGAGAGAAGAACTCCAGACCAGAAGTCTTTGTAGAAAATATTGACTCTTACTCAAGATATGATACACTTTCAGTAAGTAAACACCGATCTCATTCCAGAGCCTTCGTCAAGATACAGGATGGCTGCCAAAACTATTGTTCCTACTGCATCATCCCTTATGTTCGGGGGAAAGAGAGGAGCCGACCCTTCAAAGATACCTTAGAAGAGGTAAGAGAATTAGTGAGAAATGGCTATAAGGAAATTGTCTTAACCGGCATTCGTTTGGGCTCCTGGGGGGAGGATCTCAGTAATGGCCTCACTCTCGCCGCACTCTTAGAAAAGGTCTCTGAAATAGAAGACTTGAAGCGCATTAGATTGAGTTCCCTGGAGCCCAGGGATCTGAATGAGGACTTAATAGATAGGATTGCCCAGCTTCCCAGGGTCTGTCGCCATCTCCACGTTCCCTTACAGAGTGGGGATGATCAAACTCTAAAAGCAATGAATCGACCTTACGATACTTTCTATTATCAGGATTTGATAGAGAGCATCAGGGAGAAGATGGAAGGGGTGGCGATTACTACTGATATTATGGTTGGCTTTCCAGGAGAGGTGAAGAAGGAGTTTGAGAATACCTATAACTTTGTCAAGAAAATGAAGTTTGCTAAAATGCATATCTTTAGATACTCCCCTCGTCCCGGAACCCCCGCCACCCAACTTAAAGGAAAGGTGAGAGAGCAAGAGATTAAGAAAAGGAGTAGAAGATTATTAGAATTATCTTCAAAGATGCAAGAAGGGTTCAACCGGTCATTTTTAGGCGAGACCTTAGAAGTTCTTGTGGAGAGAAGAAAAGAGAACGATTGTTTAACTGGTCTTACAGATAACTATATAAGGGTAATCTTTGATGGCCCAGAAAACTTGGTAAATAAGATAGTAAAAGTAAAAATTACCCAGATCAAGAAAGGATATGTCATAGGAAAATTACATTGAACAATGAGCATTGAATATTTAACATTGAACAATTGCTACTTGTTCACTGCTACTTGTTACTTCCGAGCGATAGCGAGGTTATAATGAAAGAGTGCCTTTTCTGTAAGATTATAAAGAAGGAGATCCCGAGTGAAATAATCTATGAGGATGATAGACTGGTTGCCATAAAGGATATCAGTCCTCAAGCGCCGGTCCATCTTCTCATTATTCCCAAAAAGCATGTTTCAACCCTTTTAGATTTGAATGAGGAGGACAAGGAACTAATAGGCCATGTCTATTTAGTGGCCAATAAATTAGCTAAGGAAAAATCCACTGCCCAGTGCGGCTTTAGAATTGTAGCCAACTGTGGTCCGGATTCTGGCCAGGAGGTCTTCCACATCCACTTCCATCTCTTGGGAGGAAGGAAACTCGGCTGGCCCCCAGGTTAATTTAGTTGATAAGTTGATAAGTTGATAAGTCAAAAGTTGCTCGGTTGCGGTTACGCTGCTCGTATCGGTCAATGCTTAATATTTATGCTCTCTCGGATGCCAGCGAAGCGCATCCGGTATCGTTAAACGTTGTTCGTAAAAGAAGACAACCGAACAACGTAAGACAAAACGAGTTGTGCAACCCTTCAACGTATGACGTAAGAGGGAGGTGTTTATGAATGGCGAAGATAGAGGTGAGAGAACATGAGTCCATTGAAGAGGCCCTGAGGAGATTTAAAAGGGCACTCCAGAAATCGGGCATCCTCTCTGAGGCAAAGAAGAGAAGGCATTATGAGAAGCCCTCTGAGAAGAGAAGGAGAAAGAAGATTGAGGCCGAAAAGCGCCGCAGGAAGAGACTCGCCCGAGCAAGAAGGGACAGAAGGGAAAGAGGAAGAGGAAGGAGAGAAGGAAGAGGGAGAAGATGAAATTAAAGGAGAAGTTGAACGAGGATATGAGGAAGGCCTTACGAGAAAAGGATGTCTTGAGGCTCTCTACCATCCGCCTCCTCTTAGCAGCAATTAAAAACTTGGAAATTGCTAAAGGAAAGGATAAGGAATTGAAAGAGTCTGATCTCATTGGGGCTTTGATCTCTGAAGCCAAGAAGAGAAAAGAGTCAATTGAGGAATATAAAAAAGGTAAGCGAGAAGACCTGGTAGAGAAGGAGACAAAGGAACTTGAGATCATCAAAGAATATCTGCCCAAAGAACTTTCTCCAGAGGAAATAGGAAGAATAATAGAGGAGACGATTGAAGAAGTAGGGGCAAAGGACATGAAGGATATGGGGAAGGTGATGGGCGCTGTTATGGGAAAGACTAAGGGAAGAGCGGATGGTAAGGTAGTCAATCAGATGGTGAGAGAAAGACTCGACACGGATAGACACGAATGACTAAATGCAAAATGTAAAAATCAAAATGCAAAATGACATAGTAAAGTGAAAAATGAAAGCTCAAAAATCAAAATGATCCGCCTGAGACGGACAAAATGTAAAAATTTCTAAAGTTTAGAATTTATTGATTTCATTTTTTATTTAATATTTGATTAATTTAAACTAATCCGTGATAATCCGTGGTATTTTATGAGCAAAGTGAGTAAAACAAGGTTCTGCGAAGCAGGTTCTTATTTAACCACAAGCAGTATGCAGAATAAAGAAATCCGTGTCTAGGAGGGGAAATGAACTGGTTGGATGGAGTAATCGTTATCGCTTTGGCCTATGGCTTGATCAGAGGATTATTCAAGGGATTCTTTAGAGAGGTCTTTCAGTTACTGGGGATTGTCCTAGCCATCATCCTCGCCTTCCATCACTTCCAGACCATAGGGAATTACTTAGTAAACCTCTTCAATTGGCCGCTCATGGTGGCCAATGGCGTGGGATTCCTTCTGATCTCTTTTATTGTTGCCGGAGCCTGCTATCTCTTGGGCCTCTTCTTACGCCGGGCAACCAGGTTCCTGGCCATAAGGTGGCTGGACATGATTGGAGGAGGAGGATTCGGAGTCTTGAAACTGGCTCTCATCCTAAGCCTCCTCCTAAATGCCTCCCTCCTCCTTTCTTCACCCCTCCCCAGCATGAAAGAAAGATTGAAAGACGAATTCAATAAGACCCTCCTGGTAGAACCTATAAGAGGCCTTGCCCCAGCCTTTTACAATTTAGTAGTCAAGGTAATGCCTTTTGGGAAGAAATTCGAATATCAAAAGTTCTTTCCCAAAGTCCCGGCCCTTCCCAAGAAAAACCAGGAAGCCATGGTGCGCAATAAAATCAAGGAGATGTTGAGAGAAAAACTGGATAGAGAGACGATGGAGACCCTAATAAAAAAAGGAATTAGCAAGGAAAAGGTAGGGGAGATCAAGAAGGCCTTGAAGGAATTGATTGATGAGATTGAGATGGGAGAACTTAAAAAGAGATTGAAGGCGGAGATAGAAAAGATTGAGATAGATCAAATCTTAAAGGAATTGGTCAAAGAAGGAGGTAAATCTTAATGAAACTGGAGAGAATCTATAGATTGGCAGTGGAAAAGGGAATGGCAAATGACCCCAGGGGAAAGAGGGAGGTAGAGAAAGTCCTAAAGAGGCAAAGGAAAGAATATGATAAGTTACCCAAGGAAGAAAAGAGGGACTTCGATTTAGAGAAACTCAACCATCCCTATAGCGATACCAGGATACTCTATGGGGATCCGGATAAAAAGATCAAGACCTTCCTGGTAGGGATAGATATTGGGGAAGGGGAGCTCCTTTTGGCAGATAGATTGCGCGCTCAAGGAAAGAAAATAGACCTGGCTCTCTCCCATCACCCTGCGGGCCGAGCCTATGCCTCCTTCTATGAGGTAATGGGCATGCAGGCCCAGATCCTATCCCAGTATGGCATCCCAATAAATGTGGCAGAGGATTTATTGGAATCCAGGATAAAGGAAGTGGAGAGGAAGGTCCTTCCCGTCAATTATATG
>JAUWXM010000046.1 GCA_030616365.1 bacterium
CCTTACGCTTCCCGCAGCAGCATTCCGAGGATTGGCGAATAAAAGCTCGCCAGATTTCTCCCTCTCCTTATTGAGTTCCTGGAAATCCTTATGGAGCATGTAGACCTCTCCCCGAACCTCCAGGAGTCTCGGTATCTTCTCTCCTCTCAGGCGAAGGGGGATGGCGTGGACGGTCTTCAGGTTATTGGTGACATTCTCTCCCCTAAAACCGTCTCCCCGGGTAGCTCCTTTTGCCAAAACCCCATTCTCATAGGTGAGGTTAATGGCTAAGCCATCTATCTTGAGTTCGGAGACATACTCTATGTCCCTATCAGGAGGAAGGCCGAGCATCCTCTTTACTCTTTTATCAAAGGCCGCTAAATCATCAAAGGAGAAGGCGTTGGAGAGACTCAATAGGGGAACGATATGTTTGGACTCTTCGAATTCCTCTGCTGGTGCTCCTCCCACTCTCTGAGTAGGAGAATCGGGAGTAATAAATTGGGGATATTTCTCTTCTAGCTTGATGAGTTTCTGCATCAAGGCATCGTATTCCTTATCAGAGATGACCGGCTGGTTCTCAATGTAGTACTTGTAGTCGTGGAACCTTATCTCTTCCCTTAGTTTTTCAATCTCTTTTTTTATCTGCTTGGAAGACATTATTGCTCCCCTGGAAGTAAATACGTTGATAAGTTAATACGTTGATACGTCATTGAGTTACAGGTCACGTTAAAATTAAATATTAAAAATGAAATATCAAAATCACATATTAAATATTAAAATGATTTAGCACAGCGTAAATACATACTAATGGAGTAAGTATAAGTTTTATTTTACATTTTGATTTGTCATTTTCCATTTTCATTTTTGATTTTTGATATTACGCTTCAACCATCCAACTGTAAACCCCTCATAGTTCATAGGTCTTACCATATTCAGGAGTAATCACCTCTTCTACCAAATCTCCAAACTCTTTCCTTACTACCTTCTGGAATTTTTTGATTTCCTTCTCTTTCAAGGGCTCCAGATATTTCTTTTTGGGCGGCTGGGCATGGACCAAGAAGAGCCTCTTGGGGCTAATTCTTCCCACAATCTCCTTTAACTCCTTCTCTGAGGCATGGCCCGAGCAGTGGCTCTGGAAGAACCTCAACTTATAATGGTCTACCCAATTCTTAAGCCGCTGATAGGTCATTTCCATCTCCTCATTGAAGGGCTCGGATAGGGAATGGATAAAGAGACTCTTGGGTAGGGGTCGAATGTCAATGAGTTCCTTTATCTTCCAGTAGGAAAAGCATAATAGTGATTTCTTTTGTTCCAAGTTCTTAGCGGTCACAGTATTGGGATAGTGATAGAATTGTCTCTCTGTTTTCTGATAATCATCCTCCCGATAGGTCCCGCTCTTTCTCTTGGGAAGAAAGATCAGGATATGAGGGTCATCCGGCCGAGGTAGAGCAAGGGCTGAGTCCTGAGAGAGACACTTTAGCAAGAAGGCATCCAGGAGATGGACGACCATCTTCCTTCCCGTTTCCCGGGCAATGGCATAAAAGGTTTTCACTCTATCGGCGTCCTTGAAGTTGAAATCAGCAATTACCAGCCCCCGGGTCTTCTTTACCTTCTTTAAACATTCCTTCTTAACCTCTTCCTCCCCCTCCTTCTCTTGCCCGCGGTGTTTTTCCTTAAATCTGGTTCCCTCAGAGATGAGAGTAATGGGCCGGGCCTTTTTTGCTTTCTCAACGAAGTCCTCGGTCATCTGAGAACGACGACCGTGGAGTCTCAGATCCCCGGTATAGGCCACCGCGCCTCTCTTGGTATGGATGATGAAGCCATAGGCCCCGGGAACCGAGTGGTCGACATGGACCGGTTCTACAAGAAGGGAACCCACTCTTATCTTATCCCCGGTCCGGAAGGTTTTAATCTTTCGTTCGACCGGAGGTTCCCTTTTTCCGCTCATTCGGGGTCTGCGCATAAAGTCCAGGATCTCGCTTTCAATAGTTCTGGTCTTTGACTCATTTAAGGCTTTTAGGATAAGGAGGGCGGTGTAGCCACAATATAAGGGAATATCCTCATGTAAAAAGGAGACATAGTTTACATGGTCGGCATGGGCGTGAGAAAGGAATACAGCATCGATAATAGAGGGCTTGGGTTCCCTTTCCAATAGTTTTATCAGATCCGTTCTATAAATCCCTTCGACATCAGGAACCAGGCCCATCTCCAAAAAATCGCCCAGGGCATTAGAAGTCCGGGGGGCGAGATACTCCTCAAAGAACTCCTCTCTCTTTCCAAAACTCATTCCAAAATCCAAGAATATCCTGGTCCCGTCATCCTCTAAGAGGATCTTATTCCCTCCGATTTCGTTTATTCCACCGTAGAAAGTAAGTTTAGTCATGTTATCTTCCTAAGGACAGGCGCCAGGCCAGTTCCTGGGGAAGGCCAGCAGAGATTATCTTATCCTGGGCCTTCTTTATCTCGTAGGAAATCCTTTTTATCTCTATCTCTTTTTTGGTTGTGTCGTAGAGGCAGTAGCAGGCATCTGGATTGCCATCCCGGGGCTGACCGACGCTCCCAATATTCACAAGGTATTTATAACCGTCTTTCAAAAAAACTTTTGTTGCTCTTATTACTTCCTGGTTACCCTCTGGATTTTGAGAGACAAAGAATGACTTGTGGGAGTGGGCGATGAAGCATATTTTTCTATTCTGACACTCAAAGTTTTTCTTAGCCTCTTGAAGCACGGAGATATAATGCCATTCCTGCGGGGAATAAAGGCTCCCGTGGGCAATAACAAAGTCATCAAATTCTTTGGTCAAGGGAAGATTTTGTAGAAAGCCCTTATTCTCTTCTGTTAATTGTCTCTGGGTCCAGAGAATGGCTTCTTTGGCGATGGGATTGAAGTAGTTGATATCTACCTTTCCCACGCTTGCCCAGTCATGATTCCCAGCGATTGTGGTCAGGAGGTTTAGCTCTCTGACTAATTTAATGCATTCGTTGGGATTGGCCGCATAGCCTACGATATCCCCTAAACAGATATATTCGTCGATCTTCTCCTTCTCAAATTCTTCCCGGACTGCCTGGAAGGCCTCCAGATTGGAATGGATATCAGCAAATAAGACGCATTTCATTTTAGCAGCATATTACCAGAAGAAACTTCTTCTCGTAGGCCATTTGGCACCACCTTCCCTCATCCTTATTCTATTCTTGGCATAATTGACGCTGCGACGAAGACTAGGCTCTTTACGTGCTATTTCTTCCAAGAGAGGAAGGTCATCACTATTCCCTACTCTACTCAAGGCAGAGATTGCGCTTCGTTGAAGCGAACGCGTTTTAGAGGAAGAAATAATCTCTCTTAAATATGGTAAACCCTTTAAATTTAGGGTTTCTGCAGCCAGAGAAGAGTATTCTCTATTATTTATTTCGCCCAAAACAGTAACGGCCTGTATCTTGGTATAATCGTTTTTCGTCTCGTTTATTATTTTTGTTAAAGGAGGAACCACTTCTTCTCCTCCTTTTGCTCCTAAGGTGCGAACCGTGGCAGCCTTCAATCCGTAATCCCGTCTATCTGTACTTTCAAGAATATCTATAAGCATTAGATTCGCTTCTTCCCCTCCAATTTCCCCCAGAGCATAGACCGCATTTCTTTTCAAAGAAGAGTCCCTGGTCTCATTCAATATCTTCCTTAAACTGGGGAGACATTCCCTCTGGAGTAAATTTGTTATGTGAGGGGTGGCCTCTCGGGCATTGATCTCAGCCAAGGTGCGAATGGCGTATACTGTAGTCGGGATTGAGGAAGAACTATTTAAGACAGCGGCTAATTTCCCAGTAATTTCCCAACTACTGTGTTCACCCAGAGCAGCAGCAATGGAACGTTTGATATTCTCATCTTCTGACCATTCCAAAAGTTCTACGAGATAGCGATTAGCAGAATCTGTTCCTATTCTTGCTAAAGCACCAGTTGCGCTTTCGGTAAGGTAAGGAAGTTCATCATCGATAATTTTCTTGAGGAGCTCTACAGAACTTTCCTCTTTTATATCCCCCAACGCCCAGACCGCCCCCTGCCTCAAAATCATACTCTCTTCTTTATTAATAATATCTTCTAAGAGAGGTAGCACTTCACTATTCAAGATCCGGGATACTTCCGGATTATTTTCTTTAGCATTAATTACGCCCAAGATACGAGCAGCCATAATTCTGGTACCAGGTGAATCTCCGCTCCGAAACATAGCAAGTAGTTCTGGGGCAGCCTGAAGGCCCAGTTCTTTCCATTCTTTTAAGACTTCTTTTTCTTTCTCAAAATCTCTAAGAGCATACACCTCGCTCAGAGAAATAATTAAGTTTTGAATCTTCTTCTTAGTCGTTTCACTGATAGAAAGTTGCTGCCCTATTCCAGGAACAGTCCCTAGGGCTTCGATTTTCTCTTCTGGAGTTATTTTCTTTCCAAAAATGTCCTTAGAAATTGCCTCAGATTTTTTTGTTAGGGCTCGTTCTCTTAGAAGGCCTTCTTTGCCAAGTCCTTTCGGTTGAGAAATAATGTATACTATCAGCAAAGTAAAGGTAATCCCCAAAAGTAAACCGACGATAAAATGCTTCACCTTACAAATCTCCTGACTTCTTCCCGGACCACCTGGAAGGCCTCCAGGTTGGAATGGATATCAGCAAATAGGGCGTAGCGCATCATCAGAACCGGATGTGGAAGTCTCTGAACTGGTCAGTATATTCACTATAGTGGGTCTCTACATCGTCAATATAATGGGATAGAGGTCCACCCCTTATTTTCGCTAAGAAGGTTTTTACCTTTTCTTTTTCTCCTTCTACTACTATCTCTACTTGACTACTCCAGAGGTTTTTGACATAGCCGGTTACTCCTATCTCATTGGCATACCTCTGGGCAGTAAATCTAAAGCCCACCCCCTGCACCCTTCCCCCATAGATGGCATGGACTCTCACCTTATCCACCATTTTTCATCTCACCAGAAAGCCAGTAAACTCTCCGGTAGCTTCTTCCCAGGCGGTCTGGATGTCTGTGATCTGGGCGGCCACTTCCCCATACCTTATCTCTTCTAAGAATTGTTCTAAAATATGTTTCTCCCCTTCTGCGATTAGCTCTACTCCCTTACTTGAAAAATGCTTTATACGCCCATTAAGCCCCAGATGTTGGGCCACTCTCTGGACTGCTTCACTGAATCCTCCATCCCGAATGGTTCCCTTTATAAAGGAATGTATTCTTACTTTTTCAGCCATTTTTAGGTACACCTCACAATCTTCTTTTCTTTCTTCAAGGCCTGGAAGGCCTTTTTTACTGCGTCCTTAGCATCCCTGGCCCTTATTACTCCTTCTATCTTCCAGCTCTCAATCCCGATCAAGGGAATTCTCAATTTCAGAGCAAAGGCGATCTCGGATAACGTTCCTTCTCTGCCGCCAATGGCAATGATGGCATCGCAACTTCTCACTACGATGATGTTCCTTCCATGGTCCATTCCCGTAACGATGGGAATATCGATATAGGGATTGGCATCAGAAGAGGAAAAGCCAGGAAGAATACCTATAGTCAATCCCTTATTCTTTTTCGCTCCCCTTGCGGCTTTTTCCATCACCCCACCCAAGCCACCGCAGATGAGGACGGCTTTTCTCTTGGCAATCTCTTTTCCCACTTCATAGGCTATCTTTGCAATTTTCTTACTGCAACGACTAGTACCGATTACTCCGATTCTCATTTTCTTCCTCAGGGACCGTTTTGCGGTGCGGACCGAATTAATACCTCTTGAGCCTCCGGATTTCCACAGTCTGTTTTTTCAGTTGCAGCATTTCTTCCGAGTCGAGATAGGTCCAGAACTTCCCCATTATGATGGGATACATCTCTTTGAGGTAATCGGCCACAGCTTCGATCTTGCCGTCAAGGAGTATCTCGTTGGTGCTTTTATAGCCGCTTATGTAACTTCCGGTGACCTCACCGAAAAGGCCGTAGGTTTTGGTGTACACCGGAGTCACTCCCCAAAGCTCGAACCCGGTCAGCTCCCTTTCATCCAGCTGTAGCTTTTTTACCCACATCTTTTCTCCGGAAAGCGGTTCCATCATGGCGAAGAAAACCCAGCCCCCAATCTTCATCTGGAAATCCCGGCGCGACCGGGATGCGACCGCCTGGGTCGCCGTGCTTCCTTTTATGGTGTACGGCGCGCCCAGGTATTTCACTTCTGCCGTGATGAAGACTTTCGGCGCAAGCGTGAGGGCCGCCTTTTTCTTGTGCCCATAGATGACTTCATCAAGCGTCAGATATGGGCCCAGGGTCCTCATGCCTTTGGCGATAAGTATCTTGTCTGTGTCAACGCCCATCGAGGCGGACAAGCCCTTGCCGACCTTGGAGTAACCCGCACTCCTCAAGATGCTCTCCTCTTCTCTGTAATATGGGTTGACCACCACGACCGTAACTGGAACCGAACCGGGCCGGGCCTTTTTTTCCGTAATGTCGTAGCTGTAAGAAAAAATCTTGCCCCACCTCGCTTCGGGAAGCCTTCCCAGTGGTTTAGGCGGCACTGTCGCCACACATCCCGCCATAACGCCAGTCATCGCTAACAATGCAAATAACTTTATCTTCCCGCAAACTTTTCTTGAAAATCCATCCTTTTTCATGCCACACCTCCTCCTAACTTTTGAATATTAATTTCTGTAGTTCGTCCCGATGTTTCTCAATATAGTTCATTAGCCTCTCCCAGACCTTTTGAAACTTAACCATATGCACATAGGGATCGAATTTCGGTTTCGCCTTGTACTTTGCCAGATGGATATTTTCCAGACAGCCTTTTGCCCCCTCAAAATCCTTATTAATTAAAGAATCCATGGCGAGCATGATATTGGATTTGAAAATCCTCTCTTCCAAATCATCCTTTAAGAATTCTCCGGGAAAGGGGTCAAAGTATTCTTTCGGAATTCCTCTATGCTCCTCTAAGGAACGCACCTTCTCCCTCTCATAGATGTACCTCTTGATATCCTCTCTGGTCAATCTCCAGTCAGGGTGGGTCCTGGGAGGAGGCAGGTGTCTCACGTGCAGTTTATTATCCACGAAGAATTTATAGCCGAACATCCGGGCATTCACTACCCAGTCCATATCCTCTCCCCTATTTATCTCTGGGTCCAGAGGAACTTTGGTGAAGAAGTCCTTGTGGACCACGATATTGGACATCACAATATAGGAGGTTTCTTTTAGTCTTCCCTTGGAGAGGATGAACTTCTCCCAGGCCTTCCTTGCTGGAGCAACGTTGTCCCAAAAGGTTCTCCATACCGGGGTTTCTATCTTCTCCCATTCTGGCCCCTGCTTCCCGTACTTATATGGACCATAGACAGCGAGTATTCTATCCTTTCCTTTCTTTTTGCCAATAAATTCCTTTGCTTTTTTCAGATAATACGGGTCTTCAAAAACTACATCGTCATCAATGGAGATGGCAATATCTACTCCCAAGATATGGGCAGCCAAAAGGCACATATTTCTTATTCCGGCATAGCCATACATACGGAGAGGTTCTAAAAGACTCTTCTTTTTCTCTCTCTTCAGGTATCTTTTTAATTTTCTTAATTCCCGATAGCCGAAGAACTTGATATTAAATTTGGTCTTTATTCCTTCAATTAAACTTCTTATCTTTTCATCTACCTCATTCTCTACCTCTGACCTGGTGGCAGCGGAGATAATGATGAGGGCGAAGTCCTGGTCCTTCAATCTCTTCATGCTCTTGATGCATCTTACTAAGGTTCCCTTCTCTTTTAAGGGAAGAGGATGGTCATAGATCTGATCCTTTGGCTTATAGAATTCTTTCCTCTTCCCACTCCAGAAGGAAGGAGAGACAAAAGCTACTTTCATCTTTTCTCCTTTTTCTTTGGCCCTATACCAGTCGCCTTCGCTCCGGTACAGGGCTCATAAACCACTTAAACAAATGGCTCGCCATAAACCCGAGCGAAGCGAGTGGTTTATGGTCGGGGTGGCCGGATTTGAACCGGCGACCTCCACGTCCCGAACGTGGCGCGCTAAACCAGCTGCGCTACACCCCGATTAATTACTCGTTATACGTTATAGGAAAATTAAATATTAAAAATTAAATATTAAAATTACATATTCAATATCAAAATGATTTAGAACAGCATAGATACACATTAATAGAGTAAGCATTAGTTTAATTTTACATTTTACATTGTCATTTTACATTTTCATTTTTGATTTTTGATATTATGCTATATCATTTAATACGAGCCCGAAACCTTGCCTGCGGTAGGCAGATACACTACACGCCGATTAATGGTGAATGAAGGCTGGGATGTGAATTACTCCCAAGCAGACAGAACTAACAATTATTCCTGCTAATAATACTCCCGCAATAATAGCGGGAAAGGCGAACCGAAACCTTATTCCCAAGAGAAAGGCCGCCACACTTCCCGTCCAGGCGCCGGTAACAGGTAAAGGAATCATGACGAATAATATTAAACCCAGGGCCTCATACTTCTCCACCAAACGAGACCTTCTCAGGGTACGGGAAAACCACCAGGAGAAGAATTTATCGAATGGCCTAAATCTTCTCAAGAATTTGGAGACTGGTCCCAAAAATAAAAGGAGAGGAACAACGGGAATGATGTTTCCAACTACTGATAAAACATAGGCCAGGGTGTGATTCATCCCCTGGCTCCAGGCATAGGGGATGGCACCCCTTAGTTCTGATATGGGTGCCAGGGCAAGAAGTAAAGTTATTATCTCAGTCTTCATATTCTTACGCCTCTTTTAACATCTACCAAGCCTTTATCTGTGATTTTTAATTCTGGAATGACAGCGAGGGTTAAAAAGGATAGGGTCATGAAGGGTTCCTTTAATTTTATCCCTAAAGATGCGGCTATGCTATGCAGTTCCTCGAGTTTCGTCCTGACAGACGTCAGGTCTTGATCAGACATAATTCCCGCAACAGGCAAAGGCAAAGAGCCTAGAATCCTTCCTTTATCACAGATTACCAATCCTCCTTGCATTCTGATGATTTCTTGAGCAGCCAAAAACATATCCCTATCATTTGCTCCTACCACAATGATATTATGACTGTCGTGAGCAATCGATGTTCCCAACGCTCCTTCTTTCAAACCCAAACCTTTTATGAATCCCAGACCGATATTCCCGGTCTCTTTATGTCGCTCAATGACGGCAATCTTCAGGATATCCCTTGCTCTATCTGAGACGGCAAATCCACTTTCTATTCCCACCCTTTCATCCAAGGATCTGGTCATGATTTCATTCGGAATAATTCCGATTATCCTTGAAGGGGTCTTTTTAATTTGAAAATCTTCCTTTTTAAGTGGTTTGACATGAAAGGTCTTGGTGACCATGGGAGCTTCTTCTTCCT
>JAUWXM010000114.1 GCA_030616365.1 bacterium
TTAGAGGAATTGGCTAATATCTTTGTCGGTCTCATGAAGCACCGCATCCTTTTCTTAGGTGCCAGTTCTGTAGATCAAGAAGGCCGACCAATAGTGACCGATATCGATGCCAATCGTCTCATCGGCCGCCTCTTATATTTAGAGGCAGAGGATCCTGATAAAGATATTGCCTTATACATCAATTCACCCGGGGGAGCAATATCGGGAATGCTCGCTCTCTATGATACCATCCAGTATATTAAGCCTGATGTCTCAACCATATGCGTTGGCCAGGCAGTCTCAGCTGGCGCTTTACTCTTAGCAGCCGGGAAGAAGGGAAAAAGGTTTGTCCTCTCCAATGCCAAGATCATGATTCATCAGCCTTCTGGGGGGGCAATAGGCACGGCAATAGATGTCGATATTGAAGCCAAGGAACTGATGAGAACCAGAAAGAGACTGAACGAGATCTTGGCAAAGCATACTGGACAACCCATAGAGAAGATCGAGAAGGATACGGCAAGAAACTTCTGGATGAGCGCTGAGGAGGCCAAAGCCTACGGGCTCATTGATAAGGTAATTACCACCCGCAAATAACACGAATCAACACGAACCCTTTGTAAATCCTAAATCCGAAACTCTAAACAAATCCAAAATCCAAATGTTCTAAATTCAAGACAGTTTTGGTCATTTGAATTTCGAATTTAGATATTGTTTAGTCAATGTTTAAAATTTATACTCTCTCCAATGCAAGCGAAGCGCATTGGGCTTTCGATATTAGTATTTCGAATTTGTGTTTTAAAAGGAAGAGAAATGGCAGAGAGATTTGAGAGAAAGAAAAAGAGGGAGATAAAGATTCCTGCTACCTTACCCCTTCTACCCTTAAGGGAGATGGTGGTCTTTCCTCATATGATCATCCCCCTCTTCGTAGGTAGGGAGAAGTCCCTCAAGTCCTTAGATGAGGCCATGCTCCATGGGCGCCTCATCCTCTTAGTGGCTCAGAGGGCAGGGAATATAGAGAGACCCACTCCAGGTGATATCTTTGACATCGGTACCGTGGCCGAGGTCCTGCAACTCTTAAAACTTCCCGATGGAACAACCAAAATCCTGGTGGAAGGGATTTCTCGGGCAAAGATAGCAAGGTATCTCTTACAAGAGAAGTTCTTCCAGGTGCGAATAGAGGAGGCGAAGGAAGCCATTTTTAAAACTGTGGAGATGGAGGGATTGATGAGGTCGGTCACCTCCCAATTCGAGGATTATGTGAGGCTCAATAGAAAGGTTCCTCCCGAGACCCTGATGAGCGTCATCAATGTTGAGGAGCCGGGAAGGTTGGCAGATACCGTCGCTGCCCACCTCACCCTGAAGACAAAGGATAAGCAGACCATCTTAGAGGCCTTGGAACCCAGAGAGAGGTTGGAGAGGTTGGCCCAGATCTTGAATCGGGAGAATGAGATCCTGGGGATTGAGAAGAGGATCCGGGAGAGGGTGAAGAGGCAGATGACCACCACCCAGAAGGAGTATTATCTCTCTGAGCAACTGAAGGCCATCCAGAAAGAGATGGGAAGGAAGGGTGAGGTAATAAGTGAGGTCGAGGAACTTAAAGGGAAGATCAAGAAGGCCAGGATGACCAAGGAGGCCCAGGAGAAGACTCTGAAAGAGGTGGATCGGCTCTTCCAGATGCCTTCTATGAGCGCTGAGGCAGCGGTGATTAGAAACTATGTGGACTGGCTCATCTCTCTGCCCTGGGCAATTGAGACTAAGGATAAATTGGACATCAAAGAGGCAGAGAGGATACTGGAGGAGGATCACTATGACCTGAAGAAACCCAAAGAGAGGTTATTAGAGTACCTTGCAGTAAGGAAGCTGGTAGAGAAGATGAAGGGGCCTATACTATGCTTTGTGGGTCCGCCAGGATCGGGCAAGACCTCCTTAGCAAGATCCATCGCAAGAGCCTTGGGTAGAAACTTCGTCAGGATGTCGTTAGGAGGGGTTAGGGATGAGGCAGAGATCAGAGGTCATAGAAGGACCTATATTGGTGCCCTGCCCGGTCGCATCATGCAGGCCATGAAGAAGGCTAAGAGTAAGAATCCGGTCTTTCTTTTAGATGAGATAGACAAGATCGGAAAGGACTTTCGGGGAGATCCAGCAGCCGCCCTCTTAGAGGTCCTGGATCCAGAGGAGAATAAGGCCTTCAGCGACCACTACTTAGAGGTGGACTTCGATCTCTCCAAGGTATTATTCATCACTACCGCTAATATAAGGGACTTCATCCATCCTACCCTCTTAGACCGGATGGAGATCCTCGAATTTCCTGGCTATACTCAAGAAGAGAAACTGAAGATCGCAGAGAAGTTCCTGGTTCCCAAGCAGCTCAAGGCCCATGGGATAACAGAGAAGAATTTAACCTTTTCTCCGGCCAGCATCCTGCGCATCATCAATCGGTACACCATGGAGGCCGGAGTGAGGAACTTAGAGAGGGAGATTGAGGCCATATGTCGCAAGGTGGCCAAGGAGGTAGCCAGGAAGGGCAAGGGCTTCAGACTTCGAGTGGGAAGAAAGGCCATTGAGAGGTATCTCGGACCACCGAGG
>JAUWXM010000064.1 GCA_030616365.1 bacterium
ATCCTCTATACCATAGAGGCCACCCGGGTTCGAATGGGAAAAGAGGACTTCCAGGATCAACTTCTCAATCTCCAGGGGGTGCTCATTCACCTGAATCAGGAGAAGAGGAGGGCGGAATACATCGATCTAAGATTCAAAAATAAGGTCATTGTCAAACTACACGAATCAACACGAACTGACACGAGAAAAGATAGGAAATGACACACGCAATAACACGAAGAAATTCGTGTGAATTCGTAATAAATTCGTGTGGATTCGTGTAATGTAATAGCGAGGAGAGATGGCGAAAGAGGACTTTGTTGTTGGACTAGATATCGGGACCACTAAGATATGCGCTCTTGCAGGAAGAAGAGACCTGGAAGGAAGGATAGAAATCCTAGGCCTGGGCCTCAGCTCCTCCAAGGGCTTGCGCAAAGGGATGGTAGTTGACATAGAGCATACCATTCAATCCATAACCAAGGCGGTTGAGGAAGCAGAGGCTCAAGCTGGCGTTGAGATAAGTGGGATCTATGCCGGGATTGCCGGAGGACATATTGAAGGGCTGAATAGGAGCGGAGCAGTGGCTGTTGCTCATCCAAACAGGGAGATTACCAGGAGGGATGTGGAGCGGGCGATGAATGCTGCCCAGGTGGTAGCCATACCTCCGGATAGGGAGGTCATCCATGTCCTTCCCCAGGACTTTAGTATTGATGAGCAGGATGGGATTAAGGAGCCGGTGGGCATGTCCGGGGTGAGATTAGAGGCCAGGATTCACATCGTCACTGGTGCCGTGGCCGCTGCCCAGAATATTGTGCGGAGCGTCAATCGGGCTGGCTTCCGGGTGGAGGACATTATCCTCCAGCCCCTGGCCTCAGCAGAGGCGGTCCTGACCCCAGAGGAGAGGGAGCTGGGGGTGGTCTTGGTCGACATTGGAGGAGGAACCTCGGATATCACCCTCTTCCTGGAGGGGAATGTGTGGCATACTGCGGTTCTCTCTGTGGGAGGATATCAGGTAACCAATGACATCGCCATCGGCCTCTCCACCCCTATCAGTGGCGCAGAGAAAATAAAGAAAAGCTACGGCTCCTGTCTCACTTCCTTAGTGGGAGAGGAGGAGATGCTCCGTATTCCTGGGATTGGGGGAAGGAAGGATCACCCCTTAAAGAAAAGGGTCTTGAGTGAGATAATTCAGCCCAGGATGGAGGAGATATTCTCTTTAGTAAATGAGGAGATAAGGAAGACTGGTTATGAGGACTTGGTCAATGCTGGAGTAGTCGTTACTGGTGGCGCCTCCTTAATGAAGGGGGTGGTGGAATTGGCGGAGCAGGTTCTCGATGTTCCGATAAGACTCGGCCTGCCCCAGGGGGTTAGTGGACTTACTCCGAACGTAAATAGTCCCATCTACGCCACCGGGGTTGGTCTGGTCATGCAGGGTCTGAGGTATCGTGCCTTGGGCCGACCCTCAAGGTTCACCGAGGGCCATCTCTTCACCAAGATCACAGATAGAATGAAGGAGTGGCTCAAAGAATTCTTCTAAGACGCGAATATACGCGAACTAAAAAAGAACGCGAATCGTCGTGAATAAAGAAAATAAGAGAATACGAATTACTTTTTACTTCTGAGCGGAGCAAAGCATGGCTATTGAATTTGAGGAAGAGATTCAAGTTCCCACAAAGATAAAGGTCATCGGCTTGGGAGGTGGAGGGGGGAATGCTGTGGGAAGACTAGTAGATAAGAGGCTTCCCCAAGTAAATCTCATTGTGGCCAATACCGATGCCCAAGCCTTGAAAGGTTGTCGAGTCTCCCAGAAGATCCAACTGGGCTGTAAGATCACCAAGGGCCTCGGTTCCGGAGCCGATCCCGAGATCGGGAAAAACGCTGCCCTTGAAGATAGGGAAAGAATAAGGGAAGCCCTGGAGGAGGCAGACATCGTCTTTGTCGCTGCCGGGTTAGGAGGGGGAACGGGGACCGGTGCTGCTCCGATTGTTGCCCAGGCCTCACACGCCCTGGGTGCCCTGACCATCGCTATTGTTACCCTTCCCTTTACCTTTGAGGGAAGGAAGAGAGCCCTTGTGGCAGAGACGGGACTTAAGGAACTAAAGCCCAAGGTAGATATTTTGATTGCCATTCCCAATCAAAGATTGATTGATCTGGTGAAGAAGGAGGATTCCATCATCCAGGCCTTTCAACCTGCAGATGACATCCTCTATCATGGGGTAGCTTCTCTCTCAGATCTGGTGAGCCTTCCCGGATTAGTCAACGTAGACTTCGCAGATATTCGAACGGTCATGAACTCTAAGGGAGAGACTATTCTAGGATTTGGAGAGGCGAAAGGAAAGCAACGCGCTCTTAACGCTGCCCGGCTGGCCCTGGCCAATCCCCTGTTAGAGGAAAAATCGATTACGAAAGCAAGAGGTACCCTAGTCAATATCACCGGACCCAAGGATCTTACCCTGAACGAAGTAGATGAGGTGATGAGCATTATCCATAAAGAGACGGATGACGATGCCCAGATTATCTTTGGTGCCGTAATGGATGAAAGACTCCAGGACCTCTTGAAGGTAACCGTAATTGCCACGGGCCTAGAAGCCCCTGAGAGAAAGGAGGAGAAACCGAAGAGAGTTGAAACCATAGACTTTGAAACCCTACTTTCTAAAGAGCGTGGCATTCCGGCAGGAAAAGACGAGGAGTATTTGGACATCCCCACTTTCATAAGAAAGAAGTAATTTTACCCCAAAGGGGCCCTTGAATTTAAAGGCCCCTCTTTTTTATTTGCATTTTGGAAATTTCTGTTATATAATATGTATTTATGGTATAACGGCGCACTTCGTTTACCCCGTTTCTGTCTAGCGACAGATAATGGCGCACTTCGTTTACCCCGTCTATCGCTTCACGATATAACTGAGGAGGTTGGAAATGCTGAAAAAGAGGATTGCTTTTCTGGGAGTGGGGAATATGGCCACGGCTTTAATGAGAGGAATTATTGAGGCAGGACATACTGGGCCAAAGGATATCATTATAAGTGATATTGATAAAGAGAAGTTAGGAGTTAGGAGTTCGGAGTTCGGAGTCATTGGGGCTAAAGATAATAGGGAAGCGGTTAAGGAAGCAGATGTTATTATTTTAGCAGTGAAGCCCAAGGATATGGAAGGGCTTCTAAATGAGATTAAGGACTCTTTGGAGCCGAAAAAGCTGGTGGTATCTATCGTCGCTGGAATTACCACTTCCTATATCGAGAAGATGTTAAAAAAAGAGGTTCCGGTAATAAGGGTTATGCCCAATACTCCAGTAGCAGTGAAGGAGGGGGCGAGTGCCTTTGCTATAGGAAAGCATGTTTTCCCGGAGCAAGAGGAGATAGTAAAGAGCATCTTTGGGGTAGTAGGGAAGGCAGTCAAGGTAGAGGAGAACCTGATGGATGCTGTTACCGCTCTCTCGGGTAGCGGCCCGGCCTATATCTTCTATATTATTACTTCTTTAGTAGAGGCAGCGGTCTCCCTAGGACTGGATAAGAAGACCGCCACCGTCCTGGCTACCCAGACGGTCCTTGGTTCTGCTAAACTCCTTCAAGAGATGGGTGAAGAGCCTGCTGCTCTAAAGGAAAAAGTAACCTCTAAGGGAGGGACGACAGAGGCCGCCTTATTAGTCCTGGATGAGGGAAAATTAAAGGAGACTCTGGACAAAGCATTGAAAGCAGCAGCCAAAAGATCCCAGGAACTAAAAAGATGAAAAGAATCCAAGAACTAAAATCCAAAGAAGAATGAAAAGATATCTGCATTTAATATTCATTCTGATATTCTTTTGTTCAGGCTGTGCAACACCTCCCGGTCGATATATTAAGGGAAGACCGTACAAAAGCCCCAAAAAAGATGTACCTGTTTCTGATTCAAGATATTCCCAGGTAGAAGTGGGCAGAGGAGTAAAATTTTTCAATGGCTTAGGACACTATTTCTTTTCTCTTGTTCCCAATCCCATAACTGGCTGGATTCCAGGAAAACTACTCTTATGGAGCTGGAAGGTAGATAAGCACTGGATTTCTCAGGATACCATAGACGATATGGATGAATACCTAAAAACTAATAACTTATGGGATGCTAAGGTTAGAATCAATCAATATGCTCCTATAAGAGAGATCAGGCGATTAAAAAGAAACTATAGGGTAGGTGCCGGATACAGGTGGACTCTGGGATTATTTGGCTGGCTTCGATATACTCTTCTCCCGGGTACTATATTCGGCGGCGATAACTACAATCCTTATACGGACACCGTAAATATCTATTCAGACTTATCCGCGATTGCCTATCATGAGGGCGGACATGCAAAGGATTTCTCCTGGCGCAGGCTCAAAGGAACATATAACTTGTTAGGTATGATACCGGTGGGGACGGAAATACTTGAATTCAGAGCAACCAGGGATGCTATTAGATACACTTATTATAAAAAAGAAAAAGAAAATGAACTGGAGTGCTATAAAATACTTTCTCCTGCTTTTGGAAGTTATGTCGGGGGTGAAACGGGATCTCTTCCTATGTATGTGATGGCGGTATTGACCGGACATATTACAGGTCGAATCAAGGCATCCAAAAGAAACAAATATTACGATAAATATCTGGTAGAGCCAGATAAATAGTGCTCGCATAACATCTTTTATTTTTACTTTCTCACTCTTCTACTTATTACCTGTTCACTGCCTGCCCCGTTGTTACGACTTATCCTAAAATAGAGTTGTTATGGAGCAACTTTACGGGGTTAACTCCGACCAAAGGGAGGCAATATGTTTGTTCTGGCAAACTTTATTGGGGCAGTAGCGACTATTTTGAATATAATGGTCACTATCCTAATCTGGCTCATTATTATTAGTGCGGTAATTTCTTGGGTGAACCCCGATCCCTATAATCCTATCGTCCAGTTTCTCTATCGTACCACAGCGCCCATCCTACGCCCCATTAGAAGACTTATTCCTATAAGAGGAGTCCCCATCGATTTCTCCCCCATGATTGCTATCTTAATCCTGATCTTCTTGCGTTTCTTCATTATTAGATCGTTGGTAGATTTGAGTTTGAGACTGAGGTAAATAGGGGAGGTGAGAGAAATTAAAACCGTCTGGTGGTCTAAGGATAGAGTAAAGATTATTGATCAGACGAAACTTCCCTTCAAAACAGAAGTCTTGGAGTTCCGCAATTATAGAAAGTTGGCTTGGGCAATAAAGGGAATGAGGCTGAGGGGGGCGCCAGCCATTGGAGTGGCTACTGCCCTGGGCATTGCCTTAGGAATAAACTATTCAAAAGCATCCTCTTATAAAGGTTTATCCAAAGAATTGAATAGAATAATAAAGACCTTTCAAAGGACGAGGCCAACTGCGGTCAACCTCTTCTGGGCCTGCCGAAGGATGAGGGAGAAATTTCGAGAAAATAAAGATAGGAGCATTAAAAAAATTAAGAGGATATTGATTCAAGAGGCAAAGAGAATTGCCCAGGAGGATATAGAGTGTTGTAAAAGAATTGGGAAATACGGGGCTTCCTTGATTAAGAAGGGAAGTTCCATCCTTACCCATTGCAATGCCGGTGCCTTAGCAACCGCAGGTTATGGAACTGCGTTAGGGGTAATTAAGAAAGCACATGAAGAGGGCAAAGGAATTAAGGTCTTTGTGGACGAGACAAGACCCAGGCTTCAGGGGGCAAGACTCACTACCTGGGAGTTAAAAAGAGAGGGGATTCCCTTTACTCTCATTGCTGATAGTATGGCCGGGTACTTTATGAAAAAAAGGGAGATCGACTTGGTCATTGTAGGGGCGGATAGGATTGCAGGAAATGGGGATATAGCAAATAAGATTGGGACTTACTCATTGGCGGTCTTAGCAAAGGAGCATAAGATTCCCTTCTATGTTGCTTGCCCCACATCAACCATTGATTTGAAACTTTCCTCTGGCGATAGGATACCCATTGAAGAACGGGATATAAGAGAAGTGACCCATATTGGAGACAGACCCTTAGTTCCTGAAGGAACAAGGGCCGCTAATCCCGCCTTTGATATAACGCCCAATAAACTTGTTAAGGCCATCATTACTGAGAAGGGGATTGCTCGAAAACCTTACAGGAGAAACCTGAAGAAACTCTTCATTTGACTTTTTCCTTATATAGATGGTATACTAAATAAATTACCCTTATTAAGAAAGCCCCTCCGACAAATCGGGGAGAACCGTGTTATTCGGGCTTTCTTAGTAGAGGGGGAAAACAAAGTGCACCCTCATTAAAGATAGAAAAGATGGATTACAATAAAACTCTTTGTCTACCAAAGACGAAATTTCCCATGAAGGCCGAGCTTCCCAAGAGGGAGCCAAAGATTCTCTCTTTCTGGAATAAGATAGATATTTATCATAAGATAAGAGAGAAGAAAAAGGGGACTAAGAAATATATCTTACACGATGGTCCTCCCTATGCCAATGGGGATGTCCACATCGGGACCGCTCTCAATAAGATATTGAAGGACATCATTGTTAAATTCAAGACC
>JAUWXM010000029.1 GCA_030616365.1 bacterium
GGATGAAAGGTCCCAGCATAAGAATAAGGCCAAGGCCTTGAAGATTCTTTATGCTCGACTCTTCGATTACTTCACTCAGGAGCAGATCAGGAAGAGGGCCCAGGAGCGAAGGATTCAGATTGGGACTGGGGATAGAAGTGAGCGCATCAGAACCTACAACTTCCCTCAGGGACGAGTAACCGACCATCGCATCAACCTTACCCTTCATAAATTGGATACCATCTTAGAAGGAGAGATAGAAGAACTGATCCAGAGGTTACAATCAGAGGATCAGATAAAGAAGTTGGAGAGGATTGCAACCGTAGAAGGCGCCCCGTAAAGCCTTACGGCCACGGGGCAAGCAGAATAAACCGCAAAGGACGCAGAGAAAGTAGAAAGTAGAGATTTGAAGATAAGAGAAGCCTTTTATCAAGCCCATCGAGATCTGGGGAATTTTTTGGAGGCTGAGGTACTCCTCAAGTCTTGTCTAGGCCTTGAGAGACAAGATATTTACCTGAATCCAGATTGCGTTTTACCCCGCTATGAACTGAATCTTTTAGAAGAAGCAATAGAGAAAAGAAAGGCTCATCTGCCCTTAGCCTACATTACAGAAAAGAAGGAGTTCTATTCTTTAGGGTTCAGAGTTACTCCAGATACCTTCATCCCTCGTCCAGAGACAGAATTCCTGATAGACGCGGTCCGGAAAAGATTACCGATCACTGATCACCGTTCACCGATCACTGTCATAGATTTAGGAACGGGCTGTGGAAATATCGCTATTACCTTAGCGAGGTATATTCCTCACTCCAGGATATATGCTACGGATATCTCTAAAAAGGCTTTAGCGGTAGCAGAAGAGAATGCCAGAAAGCACAGAGTAGAAGATAGAATTACCTTTTTGGAAGGTGACCTCTTCTCTTCTCTGAAAGATCACCATTTGGAAGGGAAGATAGACTTTTTAGTCTCCAATCCTCCCTATGTTATAAGAAGCGAGATCGATTCCTTGATGCCCGAAGTAGCGGATTATGAACCGCGCATCGCCTTGGATGGAGAAGAGGATGGGCTTTCCTTTTATAGAAGGATAATAGAAGAAGCGCACCTATATTTAAAGTCCCCCGCACTAGAACAAGTTCGATGCGGGGCGGGCAGAGGCTGCTTAATTCTGGAGTTAGGAATAGATCAATCTTCCCAAGTAAAAGAAATGATTGAGAAGACCTTAAAGTTTGAATCTATGGAGATTATTAAGGATTACTCTCAGATAGAACGAGTAATTGTGGCTCGTAGCCGGTGAGACAATGGGACAGTTAGACTGTCAACCTGTCAGACCGTTAGACTGACTGCGAGGAGCAACTATGCAAAAAATCATTATTACTGGTGGAGAAAGACTAAAGGGCAGAGTAAGAATAAGTGGTTCAAAGAATGCCGCCCTTCCTATCATGGCCGCTACATTATTGACCAATGGAGTAACTACTCTCTCGAATATCCCTCGCCTTAAGGATGTCACTACCATGGCTCGGGTATTAAGAACCCTGGGGGCTAAGGTAGAATTTAAGGAAGGGAGACTAAAGATCGATACTACCAATGTCGATCGCTTCCTTGCCCCCTATAATTTAGTGAAGACCATGAGGGCTTCCTTCCTGGTCTTCGGGCCTCTTCTGGCAAAATTAGGAAGGGCGAGGGTCTCTCTGCCCGGAGGGTGTGCCATCGGCTCCCGTCCGGTAGACCTACATCTGAGGGGATTTGAAGAGTTGGGGGCAGAGGTGAGCATGGGTGGTGGTTATACCCAGGTAACCCCCGTTAGAAGTAAGACGCCTGAGGCGTCTGCCTCGCTTGTAGCGAGGACTTCTAACGGGGTAAAGAGGGATGGACTGCTCGGTGCTGAAATCTACCTGGACTTTCCTTCTGTGGGGGCAACAGAGAATCTCATGATGGCTGCTACTCTGGCTAAGGGAAAGACAACCATAGAGAACGCGGCTAAAGAGCCAGAGATTGTAGATCTGGCAAACTTCCTGAATAAAATGGGAGCAAAGATTAAGGGGGCGGGAAGGGACACCATCAGGATTGAGGGGGTAAAGGAGCTGAAAGGAACAGATTACTCTATCATCCCGGATAGGATTGAGGCTGGAACCTATATAATTGCCTCTGCCATTACCAGAGGAGATATTATCTTAGAGGGCGCTAAGATTAATCACTTGGAATCCTTAGTTACCAAGCTCCATGAGGCAGGAATAGAGATTGAGGATGAGAATGGAGCGATTAAAGTAAAAGCAGGAAGAATCAAAGCAGTAAATGTCAAAACCATGCCTTATCCTGGCTTTCCCACAGACATGCAGGCCCAGTTTATGGCCCTTATGAGCATTACCCCGGGAATAAGCATTATTACTGAAACGATATTTGAGAATAGGTTCATGCACGTTTCAGAACTTTTAAGAATGGGAGCAGATATTAAAATCGAGGGATCAAGCGCCGTAGTAAAAGGGGTAAAGTCCTTAAGTGAGGCACCGGTCATGGCCACTGACCTAAGGGCCTCTGCGGCTCTTATCTTAGCCGGCTTAATTGCTAAAGGAAAGACGGAGATCTCTCGTATCTATCACCTGGATCGGGGATATGAAAGAATTGTGGAGAAGCTTTCTAACTTAGGAGCAAAGATAGAGAGAATTAAACAGTAAGCAATGCAAAATGCAAAATGAGAGCAAGTGAGAGGATAAGATGAAGATTCTAAGGACTAATACTAAAGAGACTAAGAAGAGAATTGAAAGAATAGTGAATCGTAGGACTCTTCTGGAAGATAAAAGATTAGAGAAACAGATCAAAGAAATCATTGAAGATGTACGGAAGAAGGGCGATAGGGCCCTCTTAAGATATACTAAGAAGTTTGATGGGGTCTCCCTTTCTTCTAAAAGCTTGAGAGTCAGTAAAAGAGAGATTGAAGATGCAAAAAGATCGGTAGATAAGGATTTTATAGAGGCATTAAAGAAGGCCTATCAGAATATCAAAAGATATCACGAAAAACAACTTCCCAGATCCTTTAAGATTTCTCCTCGAAAAGGAGTAAATTTAGAGGAGAGATTTCAGCCAATAAAGAGGGTGGGAATCTATATTCCAGGAGGAAGAGCTTCTTATCCCTCGGCTGTCCTAATGGCCGGCATCCCTGCTAAAATAGCAGGGGTAAAAGAAATCGTTATGGTCTCTCCACCCCAAAGAAATGGGAAACTAAGTCCCTATATTTTAATGGCGGCGGATCCAGTAGGAATAAAAGAAATCTATAAAGCGGGAGGAGCCCAGGCCATTGCTGCTTTAGCCTATGGTACAGAGACCATTCCCAAGGTAGACAAGATCGTCGGTCCAGGAAATATCTATGTTACCCTGGCAAAGAAGTTGGTCTATGGAGAAGTAGACATCGATATGCTCGCTGGGCCAAGTGAGATTTTAATCTTAGCGGATGAAAGTGCTAATCCTTCCTTTATCGCATCTGATCTAATTGCACAGGCAGAACATGATAAACTATCCTGGCCCCTCCTTATCTCTACTTCTTTAAGATTAGCCCGAAAAGTAGAGCAGGAGATTAGAAAGCAGGTTAAACCTTTAACAAGGAGAGAGATAATCAATGCTTCCTTAAAGAATAATGGAGCCTTAATTGTCACCAAAGACTTAAAAGAAGCGATCGAGCTGACAAATGAGATGGCACCAGAGCACTTAGAGATTATGACCAGAAATCCAGGACAAGTAGCGAAGAAAATTAGAAATGCTGGTGCTATATTCTTGGGTCCCTATTCTTCTGAGTCAGTGGGAGACTATATCGCTGGACCAAGTCACATCCTGCCCACAAGTGGAACAGCAAGGTTCTATTCTCCTTTGGGAGTGAGGGACTTTATGAAGTCTTCCCACGTTATCTCTTATTCTAAAAAAGCCCTAAAAAGAGAGGCAAAAGAGATTATAGAACTTGCCCAAAGAGAAGGCCTGGATGGCCACGCAAAAGCAATTGAAGTCAGAAGGAGGAAATGAAGTGGCAAAAAGAGTAGCAGAAAAAACGAGAAAGTCAAAAGAGACAGAGATTAAAGTGAGACTTAATCTTGATGGTGAAGGAAAGACTAAAGTCGGTACCAAAATTGGACTTTTAGACCATATGTTAGAACTCTTTGCCTTCCATGGCTTATTTGATTTGGAGATTGAGGCAAAAGGGGACCTGCAGGTTGACCTCCATCATACTAATGAGGATATCGGTATTGTTCTGGGCCAAGTATTTAAGCAGGCCCTGGGCGATAAAAAGGGAATAAAAAGATTTGGTTATGCTTCGGTGCCTATGGAAGGTGTATTGGCCAAGGTTACTGTAGATATCAGTGGCAGAGGTCATTTTACCAGTGGAGAAGATGTGCAATTTCCTCATGATGAAAAAGAAAAATATTCTAAAATATATTTTGACCACTTCTGGGAATCATTTGCTAAACAAAGTGGGATTAATTTAATTATTGAAATTTCTGGTTTAACAGCTGATTTACATACGTTGTTGGAGCCTATATTTAAAGCTCTGGGTCTTGCTTTGCGTCAGGCTGTGGAAATTGACCCCCGCAGAAAAGATGTACCTTCTACAAAGGGTATCATTGATTAATAAGAGGAAGTATGCTTATCATTCCGGCTATTGACTTAATTGAGGGAAGATGTGTAAGATTAAGAGAGGGTAGATTATCCTCTGAAGAAGTCTATTCTAAAGAGCCGGTCGCTGTAGCCGAGTTGTGGGAATTGAAGGGAGCGAAGAGACTCCATATCGTTGATCTGGATGGCGCCTTTGAAGGAAGACCTCAGAATTTAGAAGTAGTCAAAAGAATTGCTAAAAGCATTAAGATACCCATCCAGTTTGGAGGCGGGGTGAGAAATCTGAAAACCATTGAGGAAGTCTTAGATTGTGGTGTGGAATATGTGATTTTAGGAACTATTGCTATTTCTAGACCAGAATTCGTTAAAAGAGCAGTAAAGAAATTTGGAAAGAGAATAATGGTGAGCATCGATGCCTCTAATCTAACGGTTAGGGTCCGGGGATGGGAGAAGAAGACCAGAAAGACCGCTCCTATTTTAGCTAAAGAGATGGAGAGATTAGGAGTAGAAAATATTATCTTCACTGATATAAAAAGAGATGGAACTTTAAGAGGGCCCAATATCTCCCAGATCAAGAAGATGCTAAAAGTAGTAAATACTCCTTTAATAGTCTCTGGAGGAATCTCTTCTTTAGAAGACATAAAGAAATTAAAACCTTTAGAAAAGAAGGGATTATTCGGAGTCATTGTGGGTAAAGCCCTCTATACAGGGAGAATAGACTTGGAAAAAGCAATTACTCTTGCTGGAAATTAAAATAAGGGGGTAAAAAATTGTTTATATCTTTCCGAAAGGAATTAATGAGAGTAACAAAATTATGGAATAAGCCAAGCGTCTATCGTTCTACAAAAGCTAGGTATATTGCAAATTTAGGATATCTTTTATTCCTTATTTCCGCCTCCCTTAGTCAGTATTATCTGACAAAAGGGAGACTCTATGCAGAGGCTTGGGAAGTTTTAGAGGTGTCAGTGAAAATGATGCAAAAAGGAGTTTTCTTTGTAGGAATGTCCGCCTTGAGCGGCTCTTTATTTATAGGACTGCTTAAAGGTCTAGGAACTAAATTATTAAGTTTCTGTTTGGGAATGGCAGGGTTATATATTATTATCCTGTCGGCCAATTTTAATTTTTCCTATACTTCTGAAAATGTTTTTGGTAGATATTTTTCTATAATTAGTATATCATTTTTAGTAGTTATAATTATTCTTGGTATAGCCTCCTGCATTATTTTTACTCGAGAAGCGAAGAGAAAACATCGCGAGCTGAAGGAGAAACAATTTAGGCCTAAAAGAAAGAAATTTAGTGACTATTCCTTTTCTATAATCTGTTTTCTCTTATGTATTATCTTTTGGAAAGCAAACAATGCTATCAGTGTCAAAATTACTCTGGAGAAATTTTGGTTTTATTTTATTCCATCAATTACCTCTTTCATCCTGATTATATTGTTTATTATGCTCGCAATGCTCGGACTAGTTAAAAATAACAATAGTTCATCATCCATTACCATCGGAGGACAATGATGAAGAAACTACTTGAGAGATTAAAGTTCGATGAGAAGGGCCTCATCCCGGTCATCATTCAGGATGTTGATACCAATGAGGTCTTGATGCTCGCCTATATGAATGAGGAGGCCTTCATCATGACCATGGAGACCGGAAAGACCCACTTCTGGAGCCGGTCAAGAGAAAAGTTATGGTTAAAAGGAGAGGAATCAGAAAATTACCAGCAAGTGGAGGATGTCTACTTTGACTGCGATGCCGATACCCTTTTAATCAAGGTGCGCCAGGTAAGGGGTGCCTGTCATAAGGGTTACTGGTCCTGCTTCTATCGCCAGATGAAGAAGGAGGGAGAGGTAAAGATAGTGGGAAAGAAGGTCTTTGAGCCAAAGACGGTCTACGGTCCAAAGGAAACCATAGAGAAGACCTACCAAATCCTTGAGAAAAAGAAGAAAAGAAAATGATTAAAGAAGCGATTGGTAAATTAATTGAGAAGAAGGATTTGACCCGGGAAGAGATGGTGGAGGTGATGAATGAGATCATGACCGGGAATGCCACTCCGGCCCAGATAGGAGGGTTTCTAACTGCTCTGAGATTAAAGGGAGAAACGGTAGAGGAAATTACCGGAGCGGCTCTGGTTATGAGGGAGAAAGTAACCAGGATAAAGGTGAAGAAGGAGCCTATCGTTGATACCTGTGGAACAGGAGGGGACCTCCCCAATACCTTCAATATCTCAACCATCGCCGCCTTTGTCGTTGCGGGATGTGGACTGGCGGTGGCAAAACACGGGAATCGGGCGGTAAGCAGCCACTGTGGAAGCGCAGATCTTCTTGAAGGTCTGGGAGTCAACCTTGATGTCGAAGTAGAAACTGTTGAGAAATGTATTAAAGAGATTGGAATCGGCTTTCTCTTTGCTCCCCTCTTACATGGGGCCATGAAGTATGCCATCGGGCCCAGGAAGGAGATGGGGATCAGGACGATATTTAATATCTTGGGGCCATTGACCAATCCGGCAGGCGCTCAGGTTCAGGTCCTGGGGGTCTACAGTGATAAACTTACCCAGACCATTGCCGGGGTGTTGAAGAATTTGGGTTCTAAACATGCCTTTGTGGTTCATGGTGAGGATGGATTGGATGAGATTACCACCACCTCTCCCACCAAGGTTTCTGAATTGAAGGAAGTGAAGATTATTACCTATTCCATTAAGCCAGAGGATTTTGGTATAAAAAGAGCAAAGTTGGATGATATCTTGGGAGGGGATGTTCCCCATAATGTGAAGATTGCCCATGATGTCTTAGAGGGAAAGAAAGGACCCCAAAGGGACATCGTTCTTCTAAATGCCTCTGCAGCCATCGTTGCTGGTGGCAAGGCAAGGGATTTGAAGGAAGGGATTAAATTGGCAGAGGAAGCCATCGATTCTGGAAAGGCGATGGAGAAATTAGAACTACTTAAGAAATATTCTAAGGAGACAACCTAAATGGTTGGGGAACTGGAAAGTATCATTGGCTACAAGAGAGAAGAGATAGAGAGGGATAAGACAGCGATGCCTCTGGAAACCCTGAAGTCTAAGATCACCGATTTACCCCCTACGAGGAACTTTAAAGAAGCCATATCACAGGCCCCCGGCCCAGAAGGGCCTCTGGCCCGGAGGGAGGGCCTGAACCTTATTGCTGAGATAAAGAGGGCCTCCCCCTCTAAAGGGGTGATTAGAAGAGAGTTCAATCCAGTAGAGATTGCCAAGATCTACCAGGAGTCTGGGGCCAGCGCCATCTCTGTTCTGACCACAGAGAAGTTCTTCTATGGAAGCCTGGACTTTCTTTCTCAAGTAAAGGAAGTAACCACCATCCCCATCTTACAGAAGGACTTCATTGTCGATGAGTATCAGATTTATCAGGCGAGAGTGAATAAGGCAGATGCCATACTCTTGATTGCTTCTATTCTAGTCGAGGCTCAGATAAACAGCTTCTTGGAATGCGCCCATAATCTTGGATTGGATTGTCTGGTAGAGGTCCATAGCAAAGAAGAATTAAGTAAAGTTTTAGCACGCAAAGCCCAGATAATCGGGATCAATAATCGAGATCTGACAACTTTGACTACTGATTTAACTACTACTCTGACCTTAAGTAAGTTAGTCCCTAAGGATAGGATATTGGTGAGTGAGAGCGGTATCGAAACCCATGAGGATGTGAAGAAACTTCAAGAGTGCGGTGTAAGAGCCATCTTAGTTGGCGAGTCCCTGATGCGCGCCCCAGACATCAGTGCCAAAATGAGAGAGCTCCTTGGCCGAGAATAAAGTTGACAAGTTAATAAGAACCTGCTAAAGCAGAACCTTGTTTCTTCGTTACCACTCAGAAATAAGTTGATAAGTTAAAGAACATAGCAACCCAGCAAACTAACAAACTGGCTAACCGACTAACCAGCAAACAGACAAACTAGCAAATGAACATAATGGACATCCTTGAATATGTAACTGATACTTGGTAAAATGCCTTTGCTGGCTACTTAGCATCGAATAGAAAGAGATTGAAAGGAAATAAGTCAATGAGAGCTTTGAAAAGTTTAACTTTAGGGGTTCTGGTTCTGCTATTCTGTGTAGGCAGTATAGCATTAGTGCAGGCAGATGAGGTAGATGAGTTAATTAACCAGTTGAAGGATAAGAAGTGGTCTGTCCGATATAAAGCAGCAGAAGCCCTGGGCGAACTAGGTGACATCCGTGCCGTAGAACCGCTCATTACTGCGCTAAAGGATAAGTATGTGAATGTCCGAATTAAAGCAGCAGAGGCCTTAGGTAAAATAGGTGACCGTCGTGCCATGGAGCCACTCATTGCTGAACTTAAGGATGAAAATGTGTATGTCCGATACGAAATAGCAGACGCTTTAGGTAAGATAGACGACCGTCACGCCGTAGAGCCACTTATTATTGCGTTAAAGGATGAGAATGTATATGTTCGAGAGCGAGCAGCAGAGGCCTTAGGCAAAATAGGCGACCGTCACACCGTAGACCCACTCATTGCTACACTTAAGGATGAATATTGGTCTGTCCGAAAGAGGGCAGCAGAAGCCTTGGGCGAGATAGGCGACATCCGCGCCGTAGACCCACTCACTAGCGCACTAAAGGATAAGTATGGACCTGTCCAAGAGACAGCAGCAGAAGCCTTAGTCAAGATAGGTAAACCCGCAGTAGAGCCTTTGATTGAGGCTCTGGGAGATGAAGACAAAGATATGTGCTATAGGGCTGCCAAAACGTTATCCATGATAGGCAAACCAGCAGTAGACCCACTCATTAGCGCACTAAAGGATGAGTATGATCTCCGAATCAAAATAGCAGAAGTCTTGGGTAAGATAGGAGACAAAAGAGCCGTCCCGGCCCTGAGGGAAATCCTGAAAGATAAAAACAAAGATGTTCGAAAAGCTGCTAAAAAGGCACTGAAGAAGATGAAATCCAAAGAGAAGTAAAAGGAAACTTATGAAATCCATTTGGGTTAAGATATGTGGGATTACAAATGTTGGAGATGCTTTAGAAGCAGTCGAACTAGGAGCAGATGCTTTGGGATTTATCTTCTATGAGAAGAGCCCCCGTAAGATCACCAAGGAGAAGGCGAAAGAAATTATAGACAAGATACAAACAGTCAAGCAAAGGGTAGTGAAGGTAGGATTATTTGTCGATGAGTTAGAGGAGAGGGTAAACGAGATCACCTCTTATTGCGATTTTGATATCCTACAGTTTCATGGAGATGAGACTCCAGATTACTGCAAGAAGTTTCCTCAGAAGATAATCAAGGCCTTTAGGATTAAGGATAGAGAAAGTTTAGTAAATATTCCAAAGTATGAGGTAGATTATTATCTCTTAGATGCCTATAGCGAAGTCGCACCGGGAGGAACAGGAAGGACCTTTAACTGGGAATTAGCCATAGCGGCTAAGAAGTTCGAAAGGCCAATCATCCTCTCTGGGGGCTTGAATCCAGAGCATATCATAGAGGCCTTGGAAAAGGTCTCACCCTTTGGAGTAGATGTCTCCAGTGGCGTAGAACTATCTCCAGGCAAGAAAGACTACAAGAAGCTAAAAGAGTTCATTACTAAAGTAAGAGGTTTTGATGAAACTAAAAGGAAGAGCCCATAAATTTGGCAACGACGTAAATACCGACTATATCATTTCTGGAAGATATAAGTTCAAGACCCTGGATATGGGAGAATTAGCCAAGCATGTTATGGAAGATTTAGATCCCAACTTCTATAAGAAAATCAAAAAGGGAGACTTCATCGTTGCTGGGAAAAATTTTGGCTGCGGCTCTTCCAGGGAGCAGGCGCCTTTAGCCATAAAATATGCTGGGCTCTCAGGCATAATTGCCAAATCCTTTGCCCGCATATTCTATAGGAATGCCATCAACGTTGGTCTTCCGGTTGTGGAGTGCAATACGGACAGGATTAAAGAGGGTGATGAGTTAGAGGTTGATTTAGAAGGGGGAATAGTCTACAATAGGAGTAAAAAGAAGAGGATAAAGATTAAGCCCTTGTCGCCATTCATGATCAAAATATTAAAGGACGGAGGATTGGTCGCCCACTTCAAAAAATACGGCACTTTTAAATTATAAACGCAGATGACCGCTGATAATCTGGGTATAAAAGATGAATATTATTATTGTAGGGACCCAGTTCGGGGACGAGGGGAAGGGGAAGTTCATCGACCTATTGGCGAAGAAAGCGGATTATATCGCCAGGTATCAAGGAGGAGCGAACGCCGGCCACACAGTAGTCATCGGTAAGAATGAGTTCATCTTTCATCTCATCCCTTCTGGAATACTCCATAAAAGAAAAAAGTGTGTCATCGGTAATGGATTGGTAGTCGATCCTGAGACGCTATTGGAAGAGATAAAAAACTTAAGGAAAAGGGGAATAGATGTCAAAGGGAGGCTATTCATAAGTGAGAATGCCCACGTAGTAATGCCCTATCACAAGTTACTGGATAGGGTAAAGGAACTAAGGCGTAAGGGAAAAAAGATCGGAACTACCGGAAGGGGGATCGGCCCCTGCTATACGGATAAGGTAGCAAGAACTGGAATAAGAGTCGCTGATCTAATAGACGAGAGGGCGTTTAAAGAAAAGTTGAGAAAGAATTTAGATGAGAAGAACCGATTACTTAAGAAAATTTACCATCAGAAAGGATTCTCCTATAAAAGAGTTCTGGCAGAATATTCTTCTTATGGAAGAAAAATAAAAAAATACGTAACTAATACCTCATTGCTCATTAATCAGGCAATAGATAAAGGAAAGAGCATTCTCTTTGAAGGTGCTCAAGGAACCTTCCTGGACATCGACTGGGGAACCTATCCCTATGTCACCTCTTCCCATCCCGTAGTGGGTGGTGCCCTGACGGGCTTGGGAGTGGGACCGACGAAGATAGATAGAGTAATTGGTGTAGCCAAGGCCTATACCACAAGGGTAGGAGGAGGCCCCTTACCTACCGAACTACCTAAAAGATTGGGAGAGAGAGTAAGGGAGAAAGGAAGGGAGTATGGGGCAACTACTGGGAGACCCCGTAGGTGCGGCTGGATCGATTTGGTACTTTTGCGAAGCGCCATCCAGATAAATGGCCTGGATAGTCTAATTTTAACTAAATTAGATGTCCTGGATGAATTGAAAGAGATAAAGATTTGCACCCATTATAAATACCGGGGAAAGAGGATGGATTACTTCCCCAACAGTCTAAAGGTTTTGTCGCAGTGCAAGCCCCAGTATGAAGTATTGAAAGGCTGGAGAGAATCGATTTCCGAAATTAAAACTTATAAGAAACTTCCTGTCAATGCTAAAAAGTATGTTGAAAGAATAAAGAAAGTATTGGGAATTAAGATTGCCCTCATTTCTGTTGGCCCCCAAAGAGACCAGACCATAATTTTAGATAAAAGTCTTTATGGGCCGCTAGCTCATCAGGTAGAGCACCGCCCTTTTAAGGCGGGTGTGACAGGTTCGAGTCCTGTGCGGCCCACCATAAATGCCGCCATCGTCTAGCCTGAAGCATCAGAATTTTAATAATTCCGATGCTGAGGATTAGGGGGTCTGGGGGAAAGAATCTGCTTTCCCCTAAGGGGTGACAGGGAGGCAAAGCATGTCTTTGCCGACCGCCAGAGGGGCGAAACCCCTATGGAAGTATCCCCGGAGGGGATATCTTGGTTAGGACCCCGTAAAAGGACTTCGTCCTAACGGGGCAGGCATCAGGTTTTTTTACCCCGAGGTGCGCTAAATTTTTTATGTCCCCATCGTCTAGCCTGGTTAGGACACCAGGTTTTCAACCTGGCAGCAGGGGTTCAAATCCCCTTGGGGACACCATCCCCTTTAGCGCACCTTTTCGGGGCAACCTGGCGGCACCGGTTCAAATCCGGTTGGCGGCACCAACCTACGCCAAGGCTTCGGTTGGCAGGCCAGTAAAAGGGCTTGCCCGCCGAAGTCCAGAGGACGAAGGCGGGCGGTTAGTTCAGAGGGAGAACGCCTCCCTTACAAGGA
>JAUWXM010000010.1 GCA_030616365.1 bacterium
TCTCTCCTGAGGCTCCGGTACCAGTGGTCAAGGTTATGAAAGAAACCTTCATCCCCGGAGGAGCAGCAAATGTGGTGAGGAATATAAATTCCTTAGGAGGGAAGGTCTACCTTGTAGGAACCATAGGAAATGATTCCCTGGGAAAGAGACTGAAGAAGACCTTGACTAAGACCGGGGCAAGCACTCAAGGACTGATCATCGATAGATCGCGCCCCACTACCCAGAAGACAAGGATCATCGCCCATAGCCAGCAGGTGGTGCGTATCGATAAAGAGAGGATAGAATCCGTTGCTTCTCAGATAAGAAAAAAACTCACAAGCGCCCTTGAGAGATTCATCAATCGGGTGGACCTCATTATCGTGTCTGACTATGGTAAGGGAATAATTACTTCTTCGATCCTTAAGGGAATTTTCTCTCTGGCAAGTAAGTATAGAAAGAAGGTGGTCATCGATCCCAAGGTGGGTCACTTCAAGGACTATCGGGGAGCTACCATCCTCACCCCCAATAAGAATGAGGCGCGGGTCGCTTTAGGAGGAGTCCTGACCGAAGAAGAAAGTATTCATTCCATGGGCAAGAGGCTTTTGAAAGAATTGAACCTCAAGGCCCTGCTCATCACCAAGGGGGCAGAGGGGATGTCCCTCTTCCAAAAAAATGAAAAAGTTATTAACATTTCTACTATTGTTCAGGAGGTATACGATGTCACTGGAGCAGGGGATACGGTGACTGCGGTTCTTGCTTTGGGTCTTGCTACGGGAGCTGATTTCCTATTCAGTGCCCAAATTGCCAACTTTGCTGCGGGAATAGTGGTGAGAGAAGTGGGAGCAGCCACAGTTAGCAAGAAGGAGCTTTTAAAAAGGATAAGGAGCGGATGAGTAAGTTAAAGAAATTAGATGAGTTAATAAAAATAGTCGCGGGGCTAAAGAAAGAGGATAAGAAGATTATCTTCACCAATGGCTGTTTCGACCTCTTACACCTTGGCCACATCAGATATTTAAGGAAAGCAAAGAAGTTAGGTGGCATCTTAGTCATCGGGTTAAATAGCGATAAGTCAGTGAGTTCCTTAAAAGGTCCCAATCGCCCGCTGGTTAAGGAGGAGGTTAGAGTAGAGATTTTAGGCGCTTTAGAAGTGGTAGATTACATTGTAATCTTCAACGAATTAACCCCCAAGAATTTAATTGATAAAATCATTCCCGATGTCCTAGTTAAAGGTGGAGACTGGAAGAAAAAAGAGGTGGTGGGAAGGGATACGGTGGAAGCCCATGGGGGAGAAGTGGTCATCATTCCTGAGGTCAAGGGCTACTCAACGAGCGCCCTCATCAATAAAATTCAGAAAGCAAGTTAACAAGAACTTATTTACTTATCAACTTATTTCTGAGTGTTAACGAAGAAACAAGGTTCTTGAGCGTTAGCGAAAGGCTTTCTTATTTCTGAGTGTTAACGAAGAAACAAGGTTCTGCGAAGCAGGTTCTTATTTTCTTGTCAACTGATTGCCCCTAAAGGAGCAAAAAGTGAAGACGATCGGTATCATTCCCGCAAGGTATGGCTCAACGAGATTCCCTGGGAAGCCCTTAGCAGATATCTTGGGAAAGCCCATGATCCAGCATGTCTGGGAGAGGGCATCTCAGGCAAAGACTTTGGAGAAAGTAATCATTGCCACAGACGACGAACGCATCCTGAAAAAGGCAAAAGAGTTCGGGGCAGAAGCGGTCTTAACCTCTCCTTCTTTGTCTTCTGGAACAGAGAGAGTGGCAGATGCAGTAAAGGATTTGGAAGTTGATATTGTGGCCAATATTCAAGGAGACGAACCACTCATTGAACCCAAGGCGATAAATGAAGCAATTGAATCTCTAGTTAATGATCCCAAAATTCCTATGGCCACCCTAGCCTATAAAACAACTAAGAAGGAGGAGATAAGAGACCCCAATGTGGTCAAGGTAGTCTTCGATAAGGACAACCTCGCCCTCTATTTCTCCCGCTTCCCCATTCCTTTTTCTAAAGAATACTCCTCACTGTTTTACAAGCACCTCGGCCTCTACATTTATAGAAAGGAGTTTCTAGCGAAACTCATCCAATTAGGGCCAAGCCCTTTAGAAAAAATAGAGGGCTTAGAGCAGTTGCGTGTTCTAGCGAGTGGATATAGAATAAAGGTTGTGGAGACAGAGTATGATTCCATTGGTGTCGATACTCCAGAGGACTTAGAAAGGGTAAGAGCATTAGTCAGTAAAAAATTAAAAATGCAAAATGAAAGATGAAAAAGGAGAAGCAGAATGGTTAGGGAGATAAGAATAAGAGATGTTAAAGTTGGAGGGCATAATCCCCTGGTTTTGATTGCTGGGCCCTGTGTCATCGAGTCCGAGGAACAGACCTTTCAAACAGCAAAGAGACTAAAAGAGATTACCAGCGAATCAGGCATACCCTTTATTTTTAAATCTTCCTATGATAAGGCGAATCGAACATCGATAAAATCCTATCGTGGTCCAGGCCTGAAAAAAGGCCTTGAGATCTTAGAGAGGATAAAAGAAAGGTTAGACATCCCTCTCTTAATCGATGTCCACGAGAGAGAAGAGGCGCCCGCGGTCAGTAAGATAGCAGACATCCTGCAGATCCCGGCCTTCTTGTGCCGCCAGACAGACTTTGTCTTAACCGTAGCCAAGGCAGGAAAGCCGGTGAATGTTAAGAAGGGACAGTTCTTAGCTCCCTGGGATGTAAAGAATGTCATTGAGAAGATAGAATCAACGGGGAATAAAGATATCCTGTTGACCGAGAGGGGAACCACCTTCGGCTACAATAATTTAGTGGTTGATATGAAATCCCTGCCCATTATGCGTTCCTTGGGATATCCCGTGGTCTTCGATGCCACACATAGCGTTCAACTTCCCGGAGGAATGGAGATAGCGACTGGTGGAAATAGGGAGTATGTTCCCTATCTTGCCCGATCAGCGGTGGCCTGTGGAGTGGATGCCCTATTCCTTGAGGCCCATCCCGATCCAGATAAGGCGTTATCCGATGGTCCTAATATGATGAGATTAGACGATATGCCGCAACTTTTAAGAGAAGTAAAAGAAATAGACAGAATAGTAAGGAGAAGAGAATGAGTATTGAGGATGCCAAGAAGGTATTGGAGATAGAGTCAGAAGCCATTAAGGACTTAATAAAACAAGTGGATAACAACTTTCCTCAAGCGATAGAGCTAATTAGCAAGTGTAAGGGAAGGGTGATCGTCACGGGCATGGGAAAGAGCGGGCTTATTGGGAGAAAGATTGCCAGCACCCTATCGAGTACCGGAACGAGCGCCTTCTTCGTCCACCCGGTAGAGGGGATGCATGGGGATATGGGGATGGTCATGAAAGAGGATATCATCCTCGCCTTATCCTATAGTGGAGAGACGGAAGAGATGAAGAGAATTCTACCCTTGGTCAAGAGAATGAGGCTAAAGCTCGTTACTTTGACTGGGAACCCGAATTCCTCTTTAGCCAAAGAGTCTGATGTGGTATTGAATGTCAAAGTAAAGAGAGAAGCTTGTCCCTTCAACTTGGCACCCACCGCCTCAACTACCGCCATGTTAGCCCTGGGCGATGCCCTAGCTATCTCTCTCTTGGGTAGGAAAGGGTTTAAGGAAAGTGACTTTGCCCTGCTCCATCCTGGTGGACCCTTGGGGAAGAAATTATTGTTGCGGGTTGAGGATATTATGAGAAAGGAAGAAGAGAATCCCTTGATAGATGAGGATAAGACAGTGAAAGAGGCTCTGCTCGTCATGACCTCCACCAGACTGGGGGCGGTAAGCGTTATTAATAGAGAAGGAAGGTTAGTGGGTTTCTTTACTGATGGAGATTTGCGAAGGAAACTGCAGAAGGATAAGGATCTTTTAGAGAAGAAGATATCGCTCGTTATGACCAAGAAGCCCACTACTATTACCAGGGATAAACTGGCCACGGAAGCAGTAGGGATCTTGGAGGAGAAGGGGTTTGATAACATACCAGTAGTGGATGAGGATAATTGTCCCATAGGCATCGTCGATGAGCGGGATCTATTAAAAGAAGGAATCGCTTAGACGCGAATCATCGCGAATTAATTAAAACGCGAATCAACGCGAATATTGGTAATAAAATATGGAAAAGAAAACATCCCAGGAGGTATGGGAAAGAGCAAGAAGAATAAAAATGCTCATCATGGATGTCGATGGGGTACTAACAGATGGTTGCATTATTTTAGGGAGCAAGGGAGAGGAGTTAAAGAACTTCTATGTTCAAGATGGGCAGGGAATCGATCTTGCTCGGAGGAAAGGGCTCATTCTAGTTCTGGTTAGTGGCCGAAGATCTAAAGTAGTGGAGAGAAGGGCAGAGGAACTAAAGATAAGCGAGGTCTATCAGGGGGTTTCTCTTAAGATAGAAGTTTATCATAAGGTCTTAAAGAAATATGGTCTAAAGAATGAAGAGGTGGCCTATATCGGTGACGATCTTGGAGATATCCCTCCCCTAAGAAAGGCCGGCCTGGCCCTCGCCCCGGCCAATGGGGTGGAGGGAGTAAAGGGGATTGTCCACTATGTTACCCGGGGCCCTGGAGGAAAGGGAGCGGTGAGGGAAGTGATAGATATGATTCTCAAGGCTAAGGAAGCATAAAAATAGAAGGCAATTAAAAATGCAAAATGCAAAATACAAAATTAAAATCTGCTTAATTCTTACATTGTTAGGATTTGTTATCTTGGTTTTTATCTTGGGGGGCTGCACTTCGAGGTCGCCCCTTTCCCGAATGGCAAATGAGCTTCCCGTCCCCCAGCAGAAATTAGAAGACTTTAGACTCATCGCCACAGAGGGAGGAGTAAAGACCTGGGAGCTGGAGGCCCAGGCTGCCCAGATCTATGAGAAGATAAAGAAGACCTATCTCCAGGACTTCAAGACCTCTATCTACGAAGAGGGGAAGCTGGCTTCAGTCCTTTCTGCCCAGAGGGGAATCCTCGATATGGCCACCAATAATATGGAGGCCATGGGAAATGTTATTGTGACCTCGGCAAAGGGCTCATGCTTAGAGACAGAGGAGCTTTACTACCTATCCTCCACAGGAAAGGAAAAAAAAGGGATGTTCGTCACTGAGGAGTTCGTCAAAATTACCGAGCCTGATAGGGTAACCACAGGTTACGGCCTGGAGATAGATACCACCTTGGAAAATGGAAAGATAAAGAGGGATGTTAAAGTAAAGGTGGAGGTCTTAAGTGCCCCGTAAACTGATCTTCCTATCTTTGATTTTTGTTCTTTTTACCCTTCCCTCCTGGGGGACGGAGAAGAAAGGTCCCCCTCTGGATATTACCTCAGATGAGGTGAAGTACTCCAAGGTTAAAGAGAAAGAGGTGGTAATCTTCACCGGCCATGTGGTCGCTACCCAAGAGACCACCACTCTAAAGAGTGATCAACTAAAACTCTTTCCGGAGGAGAATAAGGTGGTTGCCCAAGGTCAAGCCTGGATGAGGGATGAGAAAGAAAAGATGATTTTGACTGGTGATAGGATAGAGTACTACCATGATAGAAGATACGGGGTGGTCACCGGAAAGCCAAAATTGGTCAGCGAAAAGGAGAACTTCACCCTAACTGGTAAGAAGATGGAGACCTTTCTTCCTGAGGACCGGTTTCGGGCTACGGGCCGGGTCAGGCTGGTGAGGGATGGTATGGTTGCCACCTGTAAGGTTCTCGATTACTTCAACAAAGAGAGAAAGGCTATCTTAACTGGTAACCCTGAGATAAGAGAGGGAAAGAATCTGGTCACTGGAGACAAAATAACCCTATATATTGATGAGTATCGAGTAATAGTTGAGGATAGGGCAAGAATAAAGTTTATCCCTGAGGAGTAAGGAATGTGAAGACTCTGAAGATCCAGGGCCTGGTCAAGAGCTACAAAAGAAGGAGGGTGGTAAACGACGTCAACTTGGAGGTAAGAGAGGGAGAGATCGTTGGCCTTCTGGGCCCCAATGGAGCAGGAAAGACCACCACCTTCTATATGATCGTGGGACTGGTCAAACCGAATTGGGGGCAGATACTCATCGACGACTTCGATCTTAGCAGACTCCCTATGTATAAGAGGGCGAGAAAGGGGATTGGCTACCTTGCCCAGGAGCCCTCCATCTTTAGAAAGCTCACTGTTGAGGAGAATATCCTGGCCATCCTGGAGACCCTGAACCTGACTGAAGAAGCAAAAAAGAAGCGGCTAAAGGAACTCTTAGCAGAACTCAATCTCTCCCCCCTTGCTAAGAATAGGGCCTATACCCTCTCTGGTGGAGAGAGAAGGAGGGTAGAGATTACCCGAGCCTTGGTCACCACCCCTTCCTTCATTTTACTGGACGAGCCTTTTACCGGTATCGACCCCATCGCCATTGCTGATATTCAGGAGATCATCTTTCAACTCAAGAAGAAGGGGATTGGCATCCTGATTACCGATCATAGCGTCCGGGAGACACTGGCCATTACCGATCGGGCATATATCATGTACGAGGGCGAGATCCTGATCTCAGGTACCTCTCAGGAATTGGCAAACAACCCTGAGGCACGAGCGATCTATCTTGGAGAGAAATTCACCCTAGAATAAGAACCACAGAGAACACTGAAAATTATGGAGAACACAGAGGCAAATCAACAAGTACGCGAAAAAATTCTGTGACCTCTATGTCTTTCTCTGTGAACTCTGTGGTTGCAAGGGAGGTTAAAGGATGAATCTCACTATTACTGGTCGGGGACTAAAAATAACTAAACCTCTGCGAAACTATATTCAGGAGAAGTTGAAGGACATTTTGAAGTACTTTGAAAACCTGGTGAGTGCTCATGTCACGGCCGTCGTTACCAAAGAGCGTCAGAAGGCAGAGGTGGTCGTCCACGGGGATGGCCTCA
Source organism: bacterium (assembly GCA_030616365.1). Lineage (GTDB taxonomy): Bacteria > UBP18 > UBA7526 > UBA7526 > UBA7526 > JAUWXM01. Next base: position 6,873 of record JAUWXM010000010.1, read on the forward strand.
CTTTTAAGGCCATCCAGACCTCACCCGATATGTATGCCTCTCTGGATGGGGCGATTGCTAAGGTAACCAGGCAGATTAAGAGGCATAAGGAAAGAATAAGCCATAAGGGAAGGCATAAGCCGAAGCACTTTGGAGCAAAGATGAAGGTCATCATCCCCTCTGAGATGAAGAAAGAGAAACACGAGATCATAGCAAGTAAGAGGTTCGCCATAAAGCCCATGATTCCATCAGAAGCAGCAGAACAGATGGAGCTATTAGATTATGATTTCTTCGTCTTTTTTAATCCTACCACAGAGCAGGTTAACATTGTCTATCGGAGAAAGGATGGCAACTACGGTCTCATCGAGCCTGAGTTCTGGTATTGATTTATCAATAACAGAACCTTTGCTAATGGAATGAGCGAAGTCCTCTGGTTCTGAAAAAGAAAAGATATGCAAGAGAAAAGATTGGTCATCCAGAATAGGGCTGGCCTCCATGCCCGACCGGCAGCATTATTTGTTCAGACGGCGAATAAATTCGAGTCCCAGATAAGGGTGGCCAAGGAGACACAGGAGGTAGATGGCAAATCCATCATGGGGATCATGATGCTCGCTGCCGAGAAGGGAACCCAGATCAGAATTACTGCCCAAGGAGTAGATGAGAAAGAGGCCTTGGAAAGATTGGAAAAGTTAATAACTAATAAGTTTGGAGAGGAATGATGAACCCCGCACCTTTCACTATGTTTAATAATTTATCTTTTGAAGATAGACGTATGAGAGGCTCTCTAATCGTCTTATCGAATAGAATACAAAATTTTATTAAGGAAGGTGCGGGGTGAAGGAGTTGAAAGGGATCTCTGCTTCTCCCGGAGTAATGGTGGGAAAGGTCTTCTTTCTGGATAAAGAGGAGTTCCAGATAAAGAAGAGGCGTATTGCCAAAGACCTCGTCGCTAAAAATATTTCCCGCTTCCAGGAAGCCCTGGCCAAAACAGAAGAAGAGATTAAGGAGATAAGGGTCCAGGTCGCTCAAAGATTGGGGGAGGAGGAGGCCTATATCTTCGATGCCCATCTCCTGATCCTGAAAGACCCCTATTTAATAAAGAAGGTCACTCAGAGGATGAAAAAGGAACTGATCAATGTGGAGTACATCTTCTCCCAAGTCTTAGAGACTTTCCGGGAGACCTTCAGCAGCATGGAAGACTCCTACCTTAAAGCCCGAGCAGCGGATATCAAAGATGTGGGTAAGAGGGTATTGAGGAATCTCCTGGGCAAGGAGAGGGAGACCCTGGCCACCCTGAAGGAGGAGGTCATCGTCGTGGCCCACGACCTCTCTCCTTCTGATACAGCATCCATGCATAAGGAGAAGGTGATCGGGTTTGCCACAGATATGGGAACTAAGACCTCTCATACGGCAATCATGGCTCTGGCCATAGAAATCCCGGCCGTAGTGGGATTGAAGAATATCACTCAAGAAGCTCAAGCGTTCGATACCCTGATTGTGGATGGTAGTCATGGTTCGGTAATCATAAATCCAGATAGAGAAACCCTGAAAAAATACCGGAAGGATAGGGAATCCTTTGAGGTCTTTGAGCATGGGTTAGTTAAGTTAAGAGACCTTCCCGCCCAGACGCGCGATGGCCATCGGGTCATTTTAGCAGCGAATATCGAGGTTCCGGAAGAGATTAAATATGTTAAGGAGCATGGGGGAGAAGGGATTGGCCTCTATAGAACGGAATTCTTACATCTGGGAAGGAGTGACCTTCCTTCTGTCGATGAGCAGTTTAAGGCCTATAGGGAAGTGGCCCAGGAGCTTGCTCCTCATCCTGTAATTATCAGGACCCTGGATCTGGGAGGGGATAAGTTCCTATCCTATCTCAACCTCGCCCCAGAGATGAACCCTTTCTTAGGCCTAAGGGCCATCAGGCTCTGCCTGGCCGACATCCCTCTCTTCAAGGATCAACTGCGGGCCATCCTAAAGGCCAGTACCTACGGGAATTTAAAAGTTATGTATCCCATGATCTCCGGGGTTGAGGAGGTGAAGAAAGCAAATCAGATATTGAACGAAGTCAAAGAAGAACTTAAGAAGAAGGGAATTCCTTTTAACAAAAACTTAGAAATAGGAGCCATGATCGAGATTCCCTCTGCGGCTCTTACCTGTGAATCCATTGCTAAAGAAGTGGACTTCTTCTCCATCGGAACAAACGATCTCATCCAGTATGCCTTAGCCATCGATAGGGTGAACGAGAATATCGCCTATCTCTACCAGCCTCTTCATCCTGCAGTACTACATCTTTTAAAGAGAATCATTGATGAGGCACATAAGGCAGGGATCTGGGTGGGGATGTGTGGAGAGATGGCCGGAGAGCCCCTCTTTACCCCCGTCCTATTGGGTCTGGGCTTGGATGAGTTAAGCATGAGCCCCATCGTCATTCCTGAGGTGAAAGAGGTCATCCGCTCCCTTACCCTAAAAGAAGCGAAAGAACTTTCCAGAAAGGCCCTGAAACTTTCTACCGCCCAGGAGATTGAAACCCTCCTTAAAGAGAGGGTGAGGAAAATTCTGCCGGAGGTAGCCACTTAAATGATGAACCTCGATAACCTAAAGGATATCAGAAGGTATGATAAAAAAGATATGGCCCGTCTTTTGGCTAATTTTCCCCATCAATGTTCCCGAGCGATTAAGATAGCCCTCTCTTCCCCTCTTCCTTCGTATAAAAAGATTGACAGGATCCTGGTCTGCGGGATGGGTGGCTCAGGCATTGGGGGAGAGATAGTAAAAACACTGGTGGAAGAAGAATTAAGGATTCCTCTGGTGGTCAACAAGGATTACCATATTCCGGAGTTCGTTAACTCTAAAACCCTGGTCTTCTCTGTCAGCTACTCGGGGAATACAGAAGAGACCCTCTCTGCCTATCGAGAAGCAGCAAAGAAGAAAGCAAAAATAGTTGCCATCACTACTGGAGGGAGATTAGCAAGATTAGCGAAGAGGAATAAGATTCCCATAATCTCTATACCTTCTGGGCTTCCTCCCCGGGCCTCTTTAGGCTATCTCTTCTTCCCCCTACTAATCACCTTAGAGCGCCTGGGACTAATTAAGAATAAGAAGAAGGAATGCCAGGAGGCCCTTCGGTTGCTCAAGGATTTGAAAAGAAAGTTTTCTCTCTCATCAAAAGTGGGTTCCAACCAGGCGAAGAGAATAGCCCTTAAATTACATAAGAATCTCCCTCTAATCTATACCTCTTCCATCCTCTCCCCAGTTGGTCTGCGCTGGAAGGGACAGTTATCTGAGAATAGCAAGGTCTTGGCCTTCTCCAATACCTTCCCCGAACTAAACCATAATGAGATCGTTGGCTGGGGGTGCCTATCAGGGATTCTCCAGAGATGCTATCTCATCATCCTGCGGGATAAGTGTGATACCCCCCGAATAAAGAAGAGGATAAAGATCACCTCTAAGATTATCAGAAGAAAGGCAAAGGGCCTGGACTTCCTCTATTCTCAAGGAAAGAGCCTTCTTGCTCACCTCTTCTCCCTAATCTATCTCGGAGACTGGGTGAGCTACTATCTTGCTATATTGAATAGAATAGACCCCACCCCGGTAAAGGCCATCGACTACCTGAAGAGGGAGCTGACTAAGACTTAAAAATAGAGTATACAAGTTGACAAGGATACAAGTTGACAAGAAACTTATCAACTAATTGTGGTGTAAACAATGAAAGCTCTTATCCTAGCCGCGGGTTATGCTACCAGGCTCTATCCTCTGACTAAAGATAGACCAAAGCCCCTTCTCTCCATCGCAGGCAAGCCCATCTTAGAATACATTATGGAGCAACTGGAAAGAGTAGAAGAGATCGATGCTATCTATCTGGTAACCAACCAGAAGTTCATCCTGAACTTTCAGAACTGGCTTGCCAACTTCCAAATGCAGAAGAGAGTAAAGATTCTGAACGATGGTTCAACATGTGATGATGATAGACTGGGAGCCATTGGAGATATAAGATTTGTTCTGGAGAAGGAAAAACTTGATAACGATCTCTTAATCATTGCTGGAGATAACCTCTTCCAATTCGACCTCTCAAGGTTTATTAAATCATTTGAAAAGAAGAAGGCCCTCGGTATCGCTCTTTATGATATCAGAGATAAAGAGAGGGCCAGGAATTATGGGGTGGTAACGGTAGATGAGAATCAGAGGATTGTCAAATTTGAGGAGAAGCCTTCCCGTCCCTCCTCTACCCTCATCGCTACCTGCCTCTATTTCGTCCCCAAAGAAGACCTCCCATCCATCAATAAATATCTAGAAGAAGAGAGGAGAAGAGATGCTCCTGGTTTCTATATCCAATGGTTGGCCAAGAGAGAAGAGGTCTACGGCTTTATCTTCAAAGAAAAGTGGTATGATATCGGAAGCCTGGAATCCTTAAAAGAAGCAGATTTAGATTACAGAAAAGAGGTGTAGGAATGAAGAAACATCTATTTACTTCGGAAAGCGTGACCGAAGGTCATCCAGATAAGATCTGTGATCAGATCTCGGACGCTGTTCTGGACAAGGTCCTAAAGTTTGACTTAAGAAACCATCTCCCCCCCTATAGAAAGAGGAAGGGGGGAAAGAGGGGAAGCCGGGTGGCCTGTGAGACCTTCGTCACTGTGGGATTGGTTGTGGTGGGAGGGGAGATCACTACCGGACACTATGTCGATCTCCCTATTCTGGTGCGCGGTCTGATTAAAGAGATCGGTTATACCCGACCAGAGTTCGGCTTTGAGCATGAGACTTGCGCCATATTGAATGCCATTGGAAAACAGTCCCCAGATATCGCCTTGGGGGTGGATACGGGAGGGGCCGGGGATCAGGGTAGTATGATCGGCTACGCCTGTCGGGAGACCAAGGAACTCATGCCCCTGCCCATTATGCTCGCCCATGGATTAACCAGGAGGTTGGCCCAGGTGAGAAGAGAAGGGATTCTGGACTATCTCGGCCCGGATGGAAAGAGCCAGGTCACTGTAGAATACCGGAATGGTAAGCCGGTTCGCGTGGATGCTGTGGTCCTCTCTACCCAGCATACAGAGAAGATCCTGGATGCTAAGAAGACCCACATAACGGATGAAGCGAAGGAGGAACTGATCGATTTAGTAATAAAGGAGGTCATCCCGGAAAAGTTTTTAGATAAAAAGACGAAGTATTTGGTCAACCCCACCGGAAAGTTCATCACTGGCGGCCCTAAGTCTGATACTGGCATGACGGGAAGGAAGATCATTGTCGATACCTATGGAGGGAGGACCCTGCATGGAGGAGGGGCTTTCAGTGGAAAGGACCCTACCAAGGTGGATAGGTCTGCTTCTTATATGGCGAGATATATTGCCAAAAACTTGGTGGCTGCTGGGATAGCGGATGAGTGTTGCGTTCAACTGGCCTATGCCATAGGAGTAAAAGACCCGGTCTCGATCATGATTGATACCTATGGTACGGGAAGGATCAATGAGAAAAGAATCGTGGAGTTAGTGAAGGAACACTTCTCACTGACCCCGGAGAGGATCATCAGAGAGCTCGACCTCTGGCAACCCATCTATAGAAAGACCGCCTGTTATGGCCACTTTGGAAGGGAAGAAGAGGGCTTCACCTGGGAGAAGAGGGATAAAGCAGAGATATTGTGCAAGGCAGCCGGACTGTAATGAGCGTTCTGGTAGTAGGTTCTATTGCTTTGGATACTGTGAAAACCCCCTTTGGAGAGGCGAAAGAGGTCTTAGGAGGTAGTGCCACCTATTTTGCTCTGAGTGCTCATCACTATACCCAGGTGAGCCTGGTGGCAGTTGTGGGAAGCGACTTCCCTAAGAAGCATCTGGATCTCTTTAAGAAAAGAGGAATCGATACCAAGGGACTGAAGATAGAGAAGGGCAAGACCTTCCGGTGGAAGGGCTACTACGAGTACGATCTGAATCAGGCCCATACCCAGAAGACCGAGTTGAATGTCTTCCGCACCTTCCACCCCAAGATACCAGAGAAGTATGAAAGAATAAAGTATATCTTCTTAGCCAATATCGATCCCCAATTACAGCTCTCTGTCCTAAGACAAGTCAAGAGACCGAAGCTCGTTCTCTGCGATACCATGAACTACTGGATTGAGAAGAAGAGAGAGGAACTACTCCATACTCTGGAAGAGGTTGACATCCTTCTCTTGAATGATTCCGAGGCCAGGGAGCTGACTGGAGAGCACAGCCTATTCAAGGCCTCGCGCAGGATACTGAGGATGGGGCCCAGGATAGCAATCATAAAGAAGGGGGAACATGGTGCCCTGATGTGGAGTGAGAATTCCCACTTCGCGGCTCCCGGGTACCCCTTAGAGGATATCAATGACCCTACTGGCGCCGGGGATAGCTTTGCCGGAGGGCTCTTAGGATTCCTGGCCTATACCAATGACCTGAGCGAGGAAAATATGAGAAAGGCCATGGTCTTTGGGAGCGTCATGGCCTCCTATAATGTGGAGGATTTCAGCATAAAGAGACTTGAGAAATTAAATGATAAAGAAATTATCGAAAGATATCGGGAGTTCAAGAGGATGACCCATTTTGAGGATCTAAGCGGGGAGGTCATAGAATGAAATACCATATTAAGAAGATTAAATTAGCAGAGAAAGGAAGGAAGCGTATTGAATGGGCGGCAGGGGAGATGCCTGTTTTACGACTCATTAAAGAGGAGTTCAAAAAAAAGAAGCCTCTCAAGGGCTTAAATATCGCTGCCTGCCTCCACGTGACGAGTGAGACCGCTATCCTGATGCAGACCCTGAAGGCCGGAGGAGCAACCCCTTATCTCTGTGCCTCCAATCCCCTCTCTACCCAGGATGATGTGGCCGCTTCCTTAGCAAAACACGAGGGGATCAGCGTCTTTGCCATTCACGGAGAGGATAATAGAACCTATTATCAGCATATCAATAACGCTCTGGATGCCCGGCCCAGGATGACTATGGACGATGGGGCAGACCTGGTCACCACCTTGCATACTAAGAGAAAGGATCTGACAGGGAATATTATTGGAGGAACGGAAGAGACGACTACCGGAGTAATTAGATTGAAGAGCATGGCAGACAGAGGAATATTGGAATATCCCATTATTGCCGTAAACGATGCCCGAACGAAGCGCTTCTTCGATAATAGGTATGGGACGGGACAGTCAACCATAGATGGTATCTTACGGGCAACCAATAGACTACTGGCGGGGAGTAACTTCGTGGTCTGTGGCTATGGCTGGTGCGGAAGAGGAATCGCCATGAGAGCCAGAGGCATGGGGGCCAAGGTAATCATTACTGAGGTAGACCCCTTAAAGGCCTTGGAGGCAAGTATGGATGGCTACCCAGCGATGCCCCTGATTGAAGCTGCAAGGATAGGAGATATCTTTGTTACCGCAAGCGGAGACATAAATTTAATTGATAAAAAGCATTTCCGGCTAATGAAGGATGGTGCAATCGTTGCTAATGCCGGCCACTTCAATGTTGAGATAAATCTCCCGGCTTTAAAGAAGATGGCTAAGAAAAGGAGAAGAATAAGAGATGTGGTTGATCAATATACCCTTTCTGGAGGAAAAAGGATCAACCTTTTAGGGGAAGGGAGACTGGTGAACTTAGCTTGCGCTGAAGGGCATCCTCCAACAGTAATGGATATGTCCTTTGCCAATCAGGCTTTATCTGTCGCCTATCTGGCAAAAAAGAAAAGGAGATTGGAGAAGAGGGTATACCCCGTTCCTTCCCAGATAGACGAAAGAATTGCCCGATTGAAGCTCAAATCCTTAGGGATAAAGGTAGATAGATTAACCAAAGCACAAGAGAAATATCTTAAGTCCTGGGAGTTAGGAACCTAAACGCAAATCGCAGATCGCTAGTCGCAGGTCGCATATTGCTTTAAAAACGACGAGCAATAAAGCGAAGCCCCGCACCGTCTGGTGCAGGGCGAAGCGAGCGACAAGCGATAAGCGAGTGTAAGGAGGGTAGAGATGAACCCCGTTAGAGATACTGAAAGATATTGATGGGTATAAATAAAAAAATGAGAAGGATAAAGGAAGTTCCAATGAAGGTAATAAATAGTTACGGTCGCCTTAGGCGACCTATCCCATACGACAAGCCTACGGGACAGGTCTCTAACGGGGTGAAGAGAATCATTATCTTAATGGGAATTTTAGCTCTGGGTCTCGTTCTTCTGGCAGGATGTCGCCAGAGGCCAGAGGAAGGGGAACTGGAGAGGAAGGAGTTGATCCCTCTTGAGGAGATGGCTTCCCCGGAGGAAATGGCAGAGGCTGCTCCCACTGCAATTCCTGCCGCAGGCATTACCTCCATCAATAGCATCACTCAGGCCTCCATTGGCCAGAGGGTAACCCTTAAAGCAACCATAACCTCGGTCTGGGTCTTTAGGGAGGCGAAGGGAAGAAGCTTAAAGATAAGTGATGGAACGGGAAGCATAGATGTCGTAATCTGGAAAGATCTCTACAACCAGATATCTCGGAGAAATGCCCTTGTTAAAGGGACAAAGGTTCAGGTCTCGGGAGAGATTGGGAGTTACCGGGAGAGCCTCCAGATAAAACCAAAGAGTCCAGGGGATATTCGGATCTTAGGAGCTGCTCCAGCTGCCCTTCTAGCCGTTGCTCCGTCAACTCCAGTAACCCAGACGCCGCCAGAGGAGAAGGTTGTTGCCCCTCTTCCCCAGGTGACAGCAAAGCCGGAGCTTAAGAAGGTGGATACTGATGGAGATGGGATTCCCGATACCTATGTTCTTACTCAGGAGAAGAGACCCACTGCCCGCCCTGAGGCGGTCTCTGCGGATACCATTCAGGTAACCGATATCACCAGATCCGGGCAAAACGAGTTTGCTTTAGTAATCAATGGTTCTCTGGTAATAAAGGGCTTCAAGAAAATGAGCGGCCAGAGAGGTGAGTGGGTAGCCATGCCCGGTTACGAAAAAAAAGATGGGGCACATAAAGATTTAATCTATCCTATTACCCAAGAGGCCAGAAAAGTCATTAATGAGGCTATCCTGCACAATAAGATTAATCCCCAGGCAGTAGGCCCTATCGAAATAACAGAAGCAACCAAGCCAAGCAGTTATGCCGGAACCAAAGCCTATGGCTCTCTGATAATCAACAAATCACTCGCTTTAGAGATAAAAGTTCGAGAAGGCCAGTATGGAGATTGGATAGCCATGCCCAGCAAGAAGGGGGAAGATGGTCGATACTACGATCTTACTTATCCCATTACCCCACCAGCAACAGAGGCTATAAAAAAAGCGAAGGACATGGTCTTAAATAAATACAAAACCATAAAGTAACAATTGGTTTATAGTTTTAGTTAGGCTCTTCTCCAAAAAATGAAACAAATCCAAAGGGGGATGAAAAGATGAAGAAATCAGTAAAGATAATCGGTCTAACGCTATTAGTAGTTGTTATAGGTATTTTTCTGTATAGACTGGGCTCACCAGAAAGGGTATTTAAAGCAACTATGAATGAGTTTAATAGTGAGCTTAGTGGGGAATCTCGTGCAAAAGATGTTGGTTACTCTATCTCAAGACTTCATTATGTTGCAGATAATCATCCAGAAAGTATTTGGGCAGATGATGCCCAGAGAATATTAGCTGATTTATACATTGGAATTTCTAAGCCTGAAAAAGCTATGAATGAATATCAAAAAATTATAGAGAAGTTTCCCGATTCAAAAATAGAGGAATGGACACTAAAAAATTGTACTTTTGCCACATTTCTAAAATGGATTAATAAAATACCAGCTGCTGATGAAGCCCGAGTTCAAATAGCGTTTATCTACCATACTAATCTCAAGGACTATAGGAAAGCAATTGAGGAATCTCAAAAGGCAATAGATGTCTTTCCTGATGTTACACCCTCAGATAAAGGAGCATTTAGCAATGTAGTAGTATGTTATAATATCATTGCTAAATCCTACCAAAAATTAGGAGATGTAAAGAAGGCGGAAGAGTCGTACCAAACAATAATTGATAGATTCCCTGGCACCAAGGCAGCCCAGAGAGCCCAGGATAAAATTAAAGAACTAAAATCTCAATTGTAAAATTAAACTAAGCAGTGTTAAAGCAGGACTCAATGTCCTGCTTTTTTCTTTGCCCCGTTAAATGTTTACTATCTAATGGGGTTTGCTTTTTAGAAGAGATTATGCTAAACTATTGAATGGCTCTTTGATAAATTGCTAAAAGGTTTTTTCTTTCGAGATAACTATTTTTATTTCTCTTCCTCTTCTTTTCAAATTCTTAAGAATTTGGAAATTACTAAACAAAGCAAGGAATTTATTTAACCTTTACCTTGCAGCATCGGAACTTCAATGAAACCACAGATTAAACGGATTTTTGTTAAAAAGGAATTAATCCGGGGAAATCTGTGAAATCCGTGGTTACTTATCTTGCCCGGCGCAGGAGATATAATCCCAGGCCAATGAAGAGAAGATTAGCCACCCAGGCGGCAAAGAAAGGGGTTAATATTCCCACCCTTCCCAGGGAGCGACCGACAGACATCCCTCCCCAATAGAGGAAGCCGATGAGGATGGCGATCCCGAAGCTCAAGAGCCTTCCACTCCTTGGGGAAAAGATGGCCAGGGGAGCACCCACTAAGAGGATGATGACACAGGCGAAGGGCGAGGCGATCTTTAAGTGGAGGTCGACTAAGTACCTCCGGACATCGTATCCCCCTCTTCTGGACTGAGCAATATACCTTGCTAACTGGATGAAGTTCAACTCCTCCGGCTTCTGTATCTCCCGACTGAAGTCACTCGGTCTTACCTCCAGGGGGAGGTATTTCTCTTTAAAACCCTCCTCCTTCAAGATATTCTCTCCCGCTACATCGAACTCCCTCTCTATCCCCGCAATAAAATTCCATCCTCCATTACTATATAATCCCTTCTGGGCATCTATTCTCCTTGCCAAAGTGCCATCCGGTCGGCGAGCCAGAATCTGAATCTGGTGCATCTGGCTCTTTTCTCCATCAAAGGTCTTCATATAGATGAGATATTGATGGTCCGGGCTATAGAAGGCAACGTTATCCCTTCGCTCATACTCCGGCCGCTCATCCATCCTCTGCTGTTCAAACCTCTTTACCTTCATGTTGAGGGGAGGGATGATGGATTCATTCAGGATAAGGGTAAGGAAGCTGATAATTAGTGCTAAACCCAACATGGGGACCAGAATACGTCGAAAAGATATTCCGCCGGCCTTCATGGCGATGAGTTCATAGTTCTTGGAAAGGTTCCCTAAAGACCACAGCCCAGCGAGGAGCACCGCTACTGGCGCGAACTGAACTAAAAAGAAGGGGGTGCGATAGAGAAGATAGTGCATCATTACCCCCCATCCCAGACGCTGGATGTGGTCCAATTCCTCAAAGGCTTGGGAGATGAATATCAGAGCAGTAAAGATCAAGAGACAGAAGATGAAGGGCCTTAGGAGTTCTCTTATCAAGTAACGATCTAAAATACGCATGCTACCTTCTTACCATTCTTACAAGCAAAAATATTCCTACCACCCCTAAGAAGAGATTGGGAAGCCAGATGGCTAACCAGGGAGTAAGATACCCGCTTCTACCCAGATGTTCTCCAATCAACATGATGAAATAGTAGACAAAGGTCAGACAGAAGCTGATAACAAGGCCGATGGACTTGGCGCTGCGATGGGTCTTTATCCCTAAGGGGGCTCCGATCAGGATGAAGGCCAGGGGAGCGAAGGCGAAAGAGAACCTTTTGTGGAGTTTGACCAGCTGCCATCTGGGAACCTGTCCTCGACTGCGGGCCTTTTTAATATGTCCCCAGAGCTCTTTTGTGGTCATCTCTTCTAAGCGCTTCGCTGTCTCTTCGCGCTTAAGGGAACCGTGGATGTCCAGATTGGTGAAGTGGGTAGCGAAGGATAGGATGTGGTAGCGCTCGGGGTGTTTGGCATCTGTAGTATGCATTGTTCCATTGAAGAGTTTGATCCCTACCTCTAACTTTTGGGGATCTGAGATAAGCTTTCCCCTCTGGGCGAAGATGGTCCTGGGGGAGTCTTCGTCGCTCAATTGATATAAAGTGACCTTAAACATCTCTCCCGTTCTTTCATCCATCTCCTCGGTATGCAGGATGAGGCCATCGAAGTCCGAGATCCAGACCCTGGGCTGAAGGATAACACTGGCCTGTTTATCTACAATATCAAAATAAAGACTCCGGAAAGCATACTTACTTTTAGGAGAAATAAGATTATTAAATACTGCCAGAGAGATGCTCAAGACAAGACCGATGACCAGCACCGGCCGCACCAGAACCCAGAGGTTGGTGCCTGAGGCCTGGATGGCGGTGATCTCATTATCCTGGGATAGCCTGCCAAAGGCCATGAGGGTGGCCAGGAGCATGGCCATAGGGATGGTGAACATAAGGAAGTAGGGAAGGACATAGAGAAAGAGCCGCCCCACAATTCCTATACCTACTCCCTTGTAAATGACCAGATCAGTGAGTTCTATAATCTGCTGCATGAGCATGACGAAGGTGAAGACCCCCAAGCCCAAGAAGAAAGGCCCCACCAATTCCTTACAGATATAGCGCCTTAAGATTCTCATTTCTACTTTCCTACTTGAGTATAGTATACCTCAACTATATTAATTTTGCAAATTCTATTTCTTTGGGGTAAAATATTAGTATGAACTTCATTAGAAGTCTTTTAAGTTTAGTCTTTCCTCTGGAATGCAGAATCTGCAAGAAGACCTTAAAGACCGAGAATCTCACCTATATCTGTTCAGAATGCTTCGCCAAGATTAGGTTCATTGAAGAGCCTTATTGCCTCAAATGTAGTCGGCCTTTAAGACCTTTTGAAAATAGGATCTGTAAAGATTGTCGAAAGGAGAAACGTTACTTCAAAAGGATATATTCTATGGGTCTTTATCAGGGAGTACTGAGGGAAGCCATTCTACTCCTCAAGTATGAAAGGGTAAAGGCTCTAATTCCACCTCTGGGGGAATTGCTCCTAAAGTATTGCCAGAGGAATCTAAAGATGAGCGACTTTGATCTCGTCCTTCCCGCTCCTCTTTTCAGGAGCAAGAAGAAAGAGAGGGAGTTCAATCAGGCTGAGGCCTTTGCCCAAATAATTGGTAAGCATTTTTTTCTTTCTGTCTCGAATGAAACCCTATTAAGAATAAGGGATACCAGAAGCATGAGCAGCTTAAAAGCCGAAGAGAGGAAGAAGAATGTCAGAGGTGCCTTTATGGTGAAAGAGGGAGAAGAGGTTCGGAATAGAAGGATTCTTCTCATTGACGATATATGTACTACTGCAGCCACGGTAGACGAATGTAGTAAAGTCCTACTTGCTGCTGGGGCAAAAGAGGTAACAATCCTTACTTTAGCCCGGACAAGCTAAATTGAACAGCGCGCTATCGCTTGCCCTGTTGGTGAATAATTGTTAATCAATTTGACTTATCTTTGAAGATATGATATCATAAATAAGATTCTGCTCCGCAGAACCTTGTTTATTCCTTATTTTCTGAGCAGAGCGAATAAAACAGGGTTCTTGAGCGTCAGCGAAAGGTTCCTATTTAGACGAGGCAAGCGGAGCGCGTCGTCATAAATAAATTAAGAATATCGCAAATTTGGCGTTGCAAAGGAGGCGTTTATGGTGAGGGTAGGAATCAATGGGTTTGGAAGGATCGGTCGTCTGGCTTTGAAGGCTGGATTGGAGAAAAAAGGTTTGGACTTTGTTGCGGTCAATGACTTAACGGATGCTAAGACTTTAGCCCACCTCTTCAAATATGATTCAACCTTCGGTATCTTTCCCGGAGAAGTAAAGGCAAAGGATAATACTTTAATCATCAACGGTAGGAAGATTAGGGTATTGAGCGAGAAGAACCCGGTCCTCCTCCCCTGGAAGGAACTGGGAGTAGAGGTAGTCATTGAATCCACAGGAAAGTTCCGGGATAGAGAGGGAGCAGAGAAACACCTAAAGGCCGGAGCAAAGAAGGTAATAATCTCTGCTCCAGCAAAGGGCGAGGATATCACCATTGTCTTAGGAGTAAATGAGGAGGAGTATGATCCAGAAAAGCACCACATCATATCCAATGCCTCCTGCACCACAAACTGTCTGGCACCGGTAGCCAAGGTATTGTTGGATAATTTTGGGATTAGAAGAGGACTGATGACCACCATCCACTCCTAT
>JAUWXM010000083.1 GCA_030616365.1 bacterium
TTGAACTCTAATGTCTGGCGGGTAAGGGTGAGATTCTCCATCTCCTTATGGGCCAGATAAAGAATCCTTCCTGCTGGTGCCTCATATATCTCCCGTGACTTTATTCCCACCACCCGGGATTCAATATGATCTACACGACCAACTCCATTCGCCCCTCCAATCTCATTCAGTTTAACAATCAGATCTACTGGTTTATACTCTTTGCCATCTATCTTCTTAGGAATCCCATCCTCAAAAACAATCTCTAAGTAAGTGGGTTTATCTGGTGCTTTCTCTGGAGAGGTAGTTAACTGGTAAATCTCCTCTGGCGGCTCCTGCCAGGGGTCTTCCAAGACACCACACTCAATGGCGACCCCCCAGAGATTCTTATCAATACTGTAAGGACTTTTTCCCGTTGTTTGTAAGGGAATATTATGCTTCTTGGCATAATCTATCTCCTCTTCCCTGGTCTTTAGTTCCCATTCCCGAACTGGAGCAAGAACCTTCATATTCGGGGCTAAGGCACTAATTGAGATCTCGAAGCGGACCTGGTCATTGCCCTTACCAGTACAACCGTGAGCCACAGCATCTGCTTTCTCTTCCTTAGCCACTTCTACCAATGATTCTGCGATCAACGGTCGAGATAAAGCAGTAGCCAATAGATATTTATCCTCATAGATGGCATTGGCACATAATCCCTTGAAGACGAAGCCCTTTACAAACCTTACCTTCAAATTCTTTACCACTACCTTCTCTGCCCCAATCTTAGCTGCCCTCTCTTTGGCATCCTCTAAGTCTTCCCCCTGACCTAAGTCAGCCAAAAGAGCAATTACCGGAACCTTATACTTCTCCTGTAGCCATTTCAGGATCACAGAGGTATCCAATCCTCCGGAATAGGCTAAAACAATCTTCTTAATCATTATTTTCCTCCCAATAGTAATACCAATATCGCTTTTTGAACGTGGAGCCTGTTTTCTGCCTGGTCAAAGACCACAGAATGTGGCCCATCCATCACCCCATCCGTAATCTCCTCACCCCGATGGGCGGGAAGACAGTGCATGACAATACAGTCCTTCTTCGCCTTTCCCACCAGTTCCTCATTCACCTGATAGGGATAGAAGATGCCCCTTCGCTCCATTGTTTCCCCCTCCTTTCCCATACTTGCCCAGACATCGGTATAGATAACATCGGCATCCTTTACCGCTTCAGATGGGTCTTCAAGGATATTTATCTTTGCTCCACTAATCATGGCCTCACCGCTTGCCCTCCTCACCACTGTCTCATTCGGTTGATAGCGAGAGGGGCAGGCGAGAGAGAGTTCTATCCCCATCTTGGCCGCCCCATAGCACCAGGAGTTGGCGACATTATTACCATCACCAACATAGGCCACCTTTAGTTTCTTAAGCCTTCCCTTCTTCTCTTTAATGGTATAAAGATCGGATAACACCTGGCAGGGGTGAAGAAGATCAGATAAGCCATTTATTATCGGGATAGTGGCATACTTTGCCAAATCCTCTACATCCTGATGGTCATAGGTTCGGATCATTATCCCATCTACATAGCGGGACAAGGTAAGTGCCGTATCCTTGATCGTCTCTCCCCTACGCAGTTGCAGATCCTGGGCGCTCAAGAAGAGGGCATATCCTCCCAATTGATACATTCCGGCCTCAAAGGAGACCCTGGTCCTGGTAGAGGGCTTCTGAAAGATCATGGCTAATGTCCTATCCAATAATAGAAGATGCTCCTTCCTTTTCTTATGCAATTTTTTTAATTTCTTGGTCAATTTGAATATCTGATTAATCTCCTCCGGTGTCAAATCAGCAATAGAAATTAAGTCCTTGTGTTTCATTTCCTCACTCCGTTCGGACACAGATTGTCACAGATTTATTACAGATTAGCACAGATCACAGATACTTTTTACTTTTTATTTTTAAATATTTTGTCCAAGGTAGTTACTACTTGATCGACTTCTTCTCTGGTCACAATCAAGGGGGGAACAAATCTCAAGACCCTATCTACAGTGCAGTTGATGAGAATCCCCTTCTCCTGACATTTACTAACAATATCCTTTCCTTCAAAATCCAATTCTACACCAATCATCAAACCTTTTCCCCGAACATCTTTAATAAAAGAATATTTCTTTTTAAGTTCTTTCAATTTCTCTATAAAATAATTGCCTACCTGGGCAGCGTTTTCTATCAGTTTCTCCTCCAAGATGGCCTCAATTGCTGCGCAGGCGGCGCTACAGGCCAAGGGATTTCCCCCGAAGGTGGAGGCATGGTCACCAGGAGAGAAATGAGAAGCGATTCTTTCCTTAGCAATCATAGCCCCGATAGGAAAGCCTCCTCCCAGACTCTTAGCCAGGGTCATGATATCTGGCTCTATCCCATAATGCTTATAAGAGAATAACTTTCCCGTCCTCCCCATCCCGCACTGAATCTCATCCAGGATGAGCAAGAGGTCATTCTCATCACATAACCTACGAATGCCCTTCAGGTATTTATCCCCAGCAACATTTATTCCGCCTTCTCCCTGAATGGGTTCTAACATCACAGCCACTGTTCGATCGTTAATGGCTTCGGCTGCTTTCTCCAAGTCATTGAAGGGAACGATCTTGAATCCCGGGGCTAAGGGAGCATAACCCTTCCTATACTTCTCCTGTCCAGTAGCAGTTAAAGTAGCCAGTGTCCTTCCGTGGAAGGAACCCTCCATACAGATTATCTCATACCTCTTTCCCTTTCCATACTTGCGAGAGAGCTTTATAGCTGCTTCATTGGCCTCGGCACCACTATTACAGAAGAAGGACTTATTCCCAAAGGAATTATCGGCCACTAGTTTTGCCAACTTTACTTGAGGCTCAATGTAATAGAGATTTGAAATATGTATTAGTTGAGCGACTTGCTCTTGAATGGCCTTTACTACTTTTGGATGGCAGTGGCCCAATCCATTCACCGCAATCCCGGCCACAAAGTCCAGATACTCTTTTCCCTCACTATCCCAGACCTTCGTGCCTTTTCCCTTGACCAAGACCAAAGGAATTCTCTTATAAGTATGAATCACATATTTTTTGTCTAATTTCTTTACTTCCTCTGTCTTCACTTCACAATCTCTGTTCCGATTCCTTTGTCAGTATAGATCTCCAGGAGTAAGGAATGGGGGATGCGACCATCGATGATGTGGGTCTTGGCTACCCCGGCCTTCAGAGCAGTGATACAGGCCTTCACCTTGGGAATCATTCCCGTCTCGATGACTCCCTTTTCTATCAACTTCTTAGCATCCTTAACCTTCAGAGTAGGTAGAAGGGTTTCGCCTTTATAGATTCCTTTAACATCAGTTAAAAGAACTAATTTGTGGGCCTTTAAGGCGCTAGCAATCTCTCCAGCAACCAGATCAGCATTCATATTATAGGTATGGCCATCCCTGCCTGCTCCTATGGGAGAGATAACGGGAATGAAGTCCTGTTTGCCTAAGACATCTATGATGCCCGGATTAATGGATTCCACCTCTCCTACATAACCCATATCTTCACCTTTTTCGCCTAAGAGCTTCTTTGCCTTGATGAGGTTTCCATCTTTGCCACTTAGTCCGGCAGCATTCCCTCCATTTTCATTAATTAGTTTTACGATCTCGGAGTTTATTTTGCCATCCAAAACCATTTCTACGATTTCCGCTGTCTCTTTATCCGTAACCCTCAGCCCTTTGATAAACTCTGGCTTCTTACCCAATTTCTTCATCAGTTCTGAGATCTGGGTCCCTCCCCCATGAACCACAACCGGATGCATGCCCACATACTCCATAAAGATGATATCCTGGATGACGCTTTTCTTCAACTTTTCGTCGATCATAGCACTTCCCCCATATTTAATGACCACTGTCTTATCGTAGAAGGACTTAATATAGGGTAGAGCCTCCATCAAGACCTTAGCTTTCTTTATCGCTTCTTTCATCTTAAATCCTATTTTCTAAAATTTTACTTCAGGAGCCCGCCTTACAGAAACATCCTCTATCTCAAAGAACTCTACCTTCTTAAAATTGAAGAGATTGGCGATGATCCTGGTAGGGAAGCGTTGGATGGCAATATTGAGTTTCGCCGTCCAATCGTTGTAGTGGTTTCGGGCGAAGGATACCCTGTTCTCTGTTGAGGTAAGTTCTTCATGCAGGGTAAGCATATTCTGATTGGCCTTCAGATCAGGATAATTCTCCACTACCGCGAAGAGGCTCTTTAGGGTTTGGGTGAGGAA
>JAUWXM010000091.1 GCA_030616365.1 bacterium
TTGGTCTGGAATTACTGGATAGGGCAGCGGAAAAACTCAAACTCGATCCTGGTTTGCATAAGAAGCTTAAGTTTCCCAAAAGGCAGCTCATCGTCTCCATTCCAGTAAAGATGGATGATGGTTCCTTAGAGGTATTCACTGGTTATCGGGTACAGCATAATGTGGATAGGGGGCCGTCAAAAGGGGGGATAAGGTATCATCCTACGGTTACCCTGGATGAGATAAAGGCCCTGGCCATGGCTATGACCTGGAAGTGCGCCGTAGTGGGTATTCCTTACGGGGGCGCGAAAGGTGGGGTTACCTGTAACCCAAAAGAGATGTCGCAAGCTGAGATAGAAAGATTGACCAGGAGATTTACCTATGAGATTTCGGTTATTATTGGCCCGGAGAAGGACATTCCGGCTCCTGATGTCTATACCAATCCCCAGATTATGTCTTGGATTATGGATACCTATTCCATGGCTCAGGGCTTTACTGTTCCCGGGGTAGTGACTGGGAAACCACTTGCTCTGGGGGGCACCGAAGGAAGGAAGGACGCTACTTCCTGGGGAGTAGTATTTACTGTTCAGCAGGCCCTCCAACACCTTGGCCTGGATCTTAAAAAGGCAACTATAGCGGTTCAGGGGTATGGTGCAGCAGGCGCTGGGGTAGTCCGAATCTTAGGGGAGAAGGGCGCTAAGGTGATCGCTGTCGCTGATTCCCGAGGTGGGGTCTATAATGAAAAGGGCCTCGACCCCGCTAATCTTGCGAAACATAAGAGTAGAACCGACTCGGTTAAGGAATATGAAGAAGGAGAAGCGATCTCCAATAAAGAGCTTCTGGAACTAAAGTGTGATGTTTTGGTTCCCGCTGCCTTGGAGAATCAGATAACAGAAGAGAACGCAGAGAGAATCAAAGCTACGATCATTGCTGAGGCGGCCAATGGGCCGACTACTCCTAGGGCGGATGAGATACTGGCCAAGAAGAAGATATTTGTCATTCCGGACATCCTGGCCAATGCCGGTGGGGTGACAGTCAGTTATTTCGAATGGATGCAGGACCTCCAGTTCCACTTCTGGACAGAGGAAGAAGTAAATGCTCAGTTAGAGAAAGTGATGGTAAAAGGTTTTCAGGATGTTTTAAAAATTTTTCGGGAGGAGCGCGTGGATATGAGGACTGCCGCTTATATGTTAGCTGTTTCTCGAGTGGCAGAGGCCACCAGGTTACGGGGGATCTATCCGTAACACGGATAGGCACGGATAATAAGACGGATGAGCACAGATGACTAAATGCAAAATGCAAAAATCAAAGTGCAAAATGACAAATCAAAGTTTAAAATTTTGGATTTTAGTATGTAATTTTAATTTTTGATATTTGATTTTTAAATTTAAACTAATCCGTGTATAAGGAGGTTGATAGAGATGGAGAAGAAAAGGTCGGTTGGGGTAATAGCAGTGTCTGCCACGATTATTATAAATAACTTAATATACTTGTTTATTGCAGCTCCTCTCTTTCTAAAGCATTTGTCGTACCCTACTTTAGTTATATATGTGGTTGAATCTTTTCTATTATCTTTGTTAGCTGTTTCTAGCATTGTTATAGCTGTTGGTATTATTTTTTCTAATAAGGAGTTTTTTCGCTCCTTGCTTACGAAATTTCAAATTTTTACTATTATAGTTTTAATTCCTATTCTCTTGCAACTCACAGAGTATGTAGGTATGACAGGAAAGATTCATTTTCCAGGAATTAGAATAGCTTTGATTCTTTCTATACCAATTTTTTTATCTTTATTTTATATAATTTTCCTCACCCGCCCCAAAGTAAAGGAGCAGTTTGAGTAAGGAGGAAAAAATGGAAAGGAAAAAGAGACCGGACATCAAGGGACTAGAGAAAGAAGCCACAGAGATCAGAAAGGATATCATCAAGATGCTGGGTGAGGCAGGGACCGGCCACCCTGGTGGCTCATTATCATCTGTTGAGATCCTGACCGGACTTTATTATTATAAGATGCGACACGATCCCAAGAAGCCAGATTGGCCGGATAGGGACCGCTTCATCCTTTCCAAAGGGCATATCTGCCCCGCTCTATATACCGTTATGGCCAGATGTGGCTATTTCCCGAAAGAGGAATTAATGACCTTAAGAAAGCTTGGTTCAAGATTACAAGGACATCCCCATATGCTCTACCTTCCTGGATTAGAGACCTCCTGCGGCTCATTGGGTCAGGGACTATCCATCGCTAATGGTATTGCTTTGGGTGCCCGAATGGATAAGAAGGATTATCGGGTCTACTGTCTCTTAGGAGATGGGGAGACGGATGAGGGACAGGTCTGGGAGGCGGCCATGACCACGTCTCATTATAAGTTAGATAACCTCTGCGCCGTCATTGATCGGAATAGATTACAGATCGATGGCTTCACTGAGGATGTTATGAAGTTAGAGTCGGTAAGAGAGAGGTGGGTGTCCTTCGGCTGGCATGTCATCGAGGTAGATGGCCATAATATAAAGGAAGTGATGGATGCCTATGATGAAGCAGAAAAAATAAAGGGAAAACCCACCATGATTATTGCCCATACTATTAAAGGGAAAGGGGTCTCCTTCATGGAGGATAAAGCAGAGTGGCATGGCGTAGCACCTAAGGGAGAGCAGATAGAACTGGCCTTAAAGGAACTAAATATGAAACCAAGCAAGGAACAACTGGAGGAAGCGGAGGGCTGAAACCACAAAAGCACAAAAGGGAACATAAAAACACTAAAGTAAAATTTTGTGTTTTTCAGTTAGATTTAGTATTTTAGTGGTTGCAAAGGAGATTATAATGAGATTCGAGATGAAAGCCACCAGGGATGGTTATGGAGAGGCATTGGTAGAATTGGGAAAAACCAATCCCAAAGTAGTTGTCTTAGGGGCAGATTTAACCGATTCCACCAGGACGGGATGGTTTGCTAAAGAATTTCCCGATCGCTTCTTCGAGATCGGGATTGCTGAGCAGGATATGCTCAACACTGCCGCTGGTCTATCCTTGACAGGAAAGATACCCTTTGTCTCAACCTATGGGGTCTTTGTTTCTGGAAGAGCCTGGGATCAGATAAGGACTACCATCTGTTATGCCAACTTGAATGTCAAGATCGGAGGGGCACATGGAGGGGTAAGCGTTGGTCCGGATGGAGCCACCCATCAGGCCTTAGAGGAAATTGCCCTCATGAGGGTTCTGCCCAATATGAAGGTCATCGTCCCCTGCGATGCCCCGGAAACCTATAAGGCGACCATGAAGGCCGCAGAATTGAAGGGTCCAGTATATATCCGATTCGGAAGGGAGAAGATAGCAGTAATTACTAAGAAGGATACTCCTTTCAATCTCGGAAAAGCAGCAACATTTAGAGAAGGGAAAGATGTCTCTTTGATCGCCTGTGGCTACATGGTCTATGAAGCATTAAAGGCAGCAGATGAGTTAGAAAAAAAGAAGATAAGTGCTAAGGTCATTAATTTACATACCATAAAGCCGATAGATAAGGAAGCGATTATCAAGGCCGCTAAGGAGACCGGGGCCATCGTTACCTGTGAGGAGCATCAGATTATGGGAGGGTTCGGGAGTGCTGTGGCGGAGGTAGTGGTTGAGAACTGTGCCGTTCCCATGAGGTTCATCGGTATTCAGGATAGGTTTGGGGAGTCCGGAACACCAGAGGAGTTGATTAAAGAATTCAATCTCGATTCCAGTGATATCATAAAGGCAGTAGAAGAGATTCTGAAACGCAAATAAATTAGTTCGGAATTAGAAGAATTTTACCCCGCACCTTTGATGTATTATTTTTGAATAGTCTAAAGGTGCGGGGTC
>JAUWXM010000097.1 GCA_030616365.1 bacterium
TCGGATTTCGATGAACTCTATCTCTCTATCTATCTCTAAGTAGCGAAGGATCTGGCTAATTATCCCTCCCTCACCACAGCCACCTAAAAAGTGAACGCAGGAATCGAAAGTGAACCCATCCTTTCGATAAGAGGTGGCATATCCTCCGGGCTTTGAAGCCTGCTCTATAATCAGAACCTTCATGCCCTCCTTGGCCAATATAGCACCACAGGTCAGCCCCCCAATTCCGGCACCGATTATCACAACATCGTATTCTTCTCTCATCTTTGTTTTTCTCGTTTAACTATCATATCCGCTACTGCTCTTGCAGAATGGGTTACTGCTGCTATTCCGTGTGCCACATAGGTATAATGACCCACAAGATAGAGGCCTTTAATGGGTGTTTTATTTTTAAACCTTCCCGGGCCAATCTGTTTTGGCGTAGCCGCCAGGCCATATATCGCCCCTTGCGTATTGAGGGTCTCTCTTTCCAGGGTAAGAGGCGTTGCTGCTTCTTGATAGATAATATGTGAAGAAAGATCAGGAATGATTTTCTCGGCCTGCTCAACCATTTTCTTCATAATACTTTCTTTCAGTCTTCTATATTCCACTCCTCGTTTATCCTTAGTCCCCCAGTCTTCCCGGTAGTGATAGGGAGCGGTGGTGGTGATAATCAGGGTATGCTTATTTTTGGGAGCAGTTGTGGGATCGATGAGGGAGAAGAAGGTCATTACAAAGGCAAATTCTTCAGGTATCTCCCCATCCTTTAGTATCTCATACTGCTTCTCTGTATCATAGGTGGGATAGACATTGGTACGGAAATTCAAGCCCAAAGATTTTAAATCCAGATCGATTCCCAGATAGAGAATAAAGCAGGATAGTGATAGTTCTTTTCCTTCTATCTTCTTTATGAACCTCTTCTTAAGATATTCCCTTCCCACCAGTTTATAGAAAGTTTGTTGTAGACTAGCATTAGAAACAACATAAGTAGCCTTTATCCTCCGACCATCGGCTAATTCCACACCCTGAACTCTACCTCTATCAATTAGAATCTTGGTAATTAGAGTATTGAGTAATAATTCTCCTTTATGTTTCTTTAATCCTTTGACCAGAACATTGGCGAAAGACTGCATTCCTCCTTTGGGGTAATATATCCCGGCTTCTTGTGACTCGGCCTTCAGCACGGCTGCCATAAGCAAGGAAGCTTTAGAGGGGGGAACAGTGACCGGAGAGATGGAGAGGATGGTCTTTAGTTTTTCATCAGTGAAGTATTTATCCATCAATTTTCTAACAGTATAGTTTCTATATTTAAAGAGCGCGGGAAAGAGCATGGGAAGAAAGGGCATCTTCCATATCGAGAAAGAGGAACTTGCCTTAATGATCTCCTGACCGATTTTATCTAAAGTCTCTTTATATCTATCTAATTTGTCTGCTTCTTGAGGGAACCTCTCTTTAACTATTTTCTCTGCACTTTCAAGATCATTGAGCGAAAAAGAAAATTCAAAATCGGGAAAGATAAATCTTACCGGAGCCTCTACCTTGATAAATTCAATCTCTTTCTCTACCCCTAAATCTCTCAATAGTTTCCCGATGACACCTTCCCTGTGACAGCCGGTAACAAAGTGGGCAGCGCAGTCAAAGGTAAAGCCCTTTTTCTTAAAAGAGCCAACATAGCCTCCCGGTCGGGAGGCTTGCTCTATTACCAAGACTCGTATCCCGGCCTTAGCCAACAAAGAAGCGCAGGCCAACCCTCCTATTCCTGCGCCAATTACAATGACATCATAACTGGATCCTTGATCCTGGATATCTCGATAGTCGTTCTCTTTCTGCATTATTTATCTAAATAAACAAGAAGTTCATCAATCTTCTTCTTTATTTCTTCGGGAATAATTAAAACTAACTCGCCTTTTTTATCAAGGAGGACCTGGGTGGTTTCGCCTTCCACTAATAATTTCTTATCCCCCTTTCTTACAATCTGGTATTTAAAGGTTAAAGCAGCCTTAGTCGGCTTCTCCAATGTGGTGCGGATTATGAGTTCTTCATCATTCCTGGCTGGCTCTTTGTAATTGCATTTTAATTCAACTACTGGAGCAGTATAGCCCATCTTCACAAAGTCGGTAGGAGTTAGGCCGAAGCCTCGAGCGAGGTCAATCCTTCCTATTTCGAAGTAACTGATATAGTGGCCGTGCCAGACCATCCCCCACTGGTCCACCTCATTAAACCTAACTCTTATTTTAGTCTCGCGATACTGCATCTTTTAAGCGACCGAAGAAAATTAGCCTTACGGCTTAGATTATAGGCTACGATATGAGGCAAAGTCTTAAAGGGAGGGGGAAATAGCCTTTTAGCTATAGAAGGAAGGGAATAGAACTTTCTCATTGCCCAACGCACTCCCTCTTGTAACTCCTCTCTGGTCATCTGCTTGGGCTTAAAGACAACTGTTGATAAGTCATACTTTGACCAATCCCGTTCTATTATCCTATTCTCTTTTTCCAGTTTTTCATAGAGTTTGGTTCCCGGTAACGGGGTTAATAGATGAAAAGTAGCCATATCCAGCCTCAACTCCTGGGCAAATCTAAGGGTTTTTTCAAATGCTTTCTTATCATCAGAATCAAAACCAAAGATAAAGGAACCTTCTATCCTGATACCATAACTTTTGAGTCTATTAATGGCATCTTTAAAATTGATATATTTCTTGAACTTTTTTAAGCCGATGTCAGTCAAAGATTCAAACCCAATATAGACTCCTTCACAACCGCTCTGAGCAGCTAAACTGAGAAGTTCTTCATCCTGAGCCATGGTTAAATCCGCCTGGCTGAACCATCTTTTCTTACAGGGGATTAAAGCCTTAAAGAGTTCTTTAGCATACTTCTTATAAGCAACCACATTATCATCAGCAAAGACAGTAAAATTCCCTTTTAGGCTTTCGATCTCTCTTATGACGTCCCCTACTGGCCGAAAACGATGTCTTTTACCAAAGAATCTGGTCACGGAACAGAAATCGCAGTCAAAGGGACAACCCCGGGTAGTCTGGATGAAGTTTTTGGTCAGGTATCTTTTTCCCTGGAGTAAGTCCCTTCTGGGAAGAGGCAGGTTTTCCAAACTTGGTTTCTGTGAGGATTGGTAGAATTTCTTTAATCTTTTCTTTTTAAAATCCTCAATTACCTCTGGCCAGAGATTCTCCGCTTCGCCAATGACTACGCTATCTGCATGCTGAATGGCCTCCTGGGGAAGCGCTGAAGAGTGAATCCCACCTAAAACTACTTTTACCCCACGCTTTTTGAATTCATCGGCGATTTCATAGCCCCTAGGGGCGGTGGCGGTAAGGGAGGTGATCCCCACCAGATCGATCTCTTCTTCAAAATCGATTCTATCTACATGCTCATCGGTGAGCGTTACCTCTACCTCTTTCGGGGTCAATGCTGCCACATAGAGGAGATTTAAAGGAGGAAGGGAAAAATACCTTGCCCAGCTCTTCTGTTGCACAGCTACCGGAACAATTAGTTTTAATTTCATTGCACGGATTCCTTTGTATAGCCATCCGCTTGGGTCTAATAGGCACGGATTAGCACGGATATTGAATTACGGCGCGCTTCGCTCTCCGCCGTCTTTTACTTATTGAAGTTTCGATACTTTAAAATGAGCCAAGCAAGTTGTCTCTTTTATTCGCTTCGCTCGTAAAACAACTACAA
>JAUWXM010000014.1 GCA_030616365.1 bacterium
CTGTGTCATACTGCCGGAGAAGTATAAAGGCAAGTATGTTATCTATCACCGCATTTCACCCCATATCTGGGTTTGTTTTTCGGATGATTTAGTTCACTGGTATGACCACAACATCATGATGATACCCGAAGGGGGATGGGAATTCTTTAAGATCGGGGCCGGTGCTACCCCTATTAAGACAGAGAAAGGGTGGCTCTTTATCTATCATGGAGTCTCTAAAGATCAGCATTATCGCCTGGGCTTCGCCTTTTTGGATTTAGAGGACCCGACAAAGGTCATCTATCGCCATCCAGAGTTCATCCTGGAGGCAAAGGAGAAGTGGGAATTGGAGGGGATCGTTCCCAATGTGGTCTTTACCTGCGGGGCGGTCCTTAAGGATGGAGAAATATTCGTCTATTATGGAGGAGGGGATACCAGAATCGGAGTAGCCACTGCTCCCCTCACCAAATTCTTCGAATTAGCCGGACTATAAAAATGTAAAACAGATGAGCAGGAGGAAAAGATGAGTAAGGCGGTAAAACAACTAACTATCTTCACACTAATTCTATTTCTTACCTCTTTTACTTTTGGTTGTCAGGCAGAAGAAGAGATTGCCGAGGATAATATCGTAAGCATTGTAGAGAGAACCGGAGGGAGGACGGACATCAACAATGATGGCCGTGTGGAAACCATCCTCATCGAAAAGGATGATAAAGTTCCCGGAATAATCAAGAAATTAGTCATCCTGAATGATAATGGAGAACCCATCTTCTACTTAGCTATACGCGATGTCCCTAAAAAGAGAGGTGCTAAGAATAATCTTGCTATATATGCAGGAGTCAAGGGATTAGAAAGGAAAGAAGAGTGGATTAACACACGATATTATGAGGAACGCTATGATGTTCCACATCATTCCCGTACTGAGGAGCTCTCACCCAAAGTAAAACAGAAGTTAGAAGAAGAGAAAGCCTGGACAGGGAGCCTCTCCCCATCTGGAAGGGTGGATTTAGAAGCCTTTGAGAAGAGGGTAGATAGACACTGGGCTAAAAAGACTGTATTGTATCGAAGTGGTGCTATCAGCGGGGGAGGCAATATCTATGGTTATAGAGTCCGTGCTGGTATAAATCCATCTAATAAAACGTTCCTCTCTATCGAGCAGACAGGCAGTAGTGGCCGAGGTGGATATGGAAGGACTTATGTATGGTCTTCTGAGGAAGGATTATATAAGCAGTCATTCGCTTCACCCCGAGAAGAACCAAAATAGAAAGCAGTATAAAATTTATAGGATTAATTAAAAGCCCCAAACTAAATTTTTGGGGTTTCCCCTTTTATATTCTACTTAAGTTGGTAGAAAGATGAATAGACTAATAAAACAACTATCTACCCTCACACTAATCTTACTATTTACTTTTCTTACTTTCGGTTGTCAGGCAGGAGAAGAGATTGCCAAGAATAATATAGTAAGCATTGTAGAGAGAACCGGGGGGAGGACGGACATCAATAACGATGGTCGAGTGGAGACCATCCTCATTGAAAAGGATGAAAAGTTTCCCGGAATAATCAAGAAATTGGTCATCCTGAATGATAATGGAGAACCCATCTTCTATCTGGCGATGTATGACGTTCCTAAAGAGACAGGCGCTAAGAATAATTTTGCCATATATGCAGGAGTCAAGCATTTAGAAAGATACGAAAAAGATATCAATGGAACGTATTATATGGAACTCTTTCACATCCGCTACCAACCTGATTATGAAGAACTTCCCAAAATAAAAGAGAAGTTAGAGGAAGAGAAAAAATGGGCAGAGAGCCTCTCCCCATCTGGAAAGGTAGACTTAGAGGTCTTTGAGAAGAGAGTAGAGAGACTCTTGGCTAAAATGATTGTATTGTATCGAAGTGGTGCCATCAGTGGCGGTGGCAATATCTATGGTTATAGAGTCCGTGCTGGTATAAATCCATCTAATAGAGCTTTCCTTTCTATCGAGCAGACAGGTAGTGATGGCCGAGGTGGATGTGAAATGACTTATGTATGGTCTTCTAAAGAAGGATTATATAAGCAGTCATTCGCTTCACCCCTAGAAGAACCAAAATAGAAAACTGTATAAATTTATTGGCTACCAACTAAATACCATACAACCCGAAAGCCCTAAGTCAATCCTTGGGGCTTTCTTTTTGCTCATTTCTGTGATACAATTTAGTTAGATTGTTCTTTCCTGTCTGCATGACAGGTGGGAATAGCGGAACGAATAACCCATGATGCGGATGATTTAAATGGCATAGGTCCTGGTTTCCCGGAAGGTTATGGTTTTCCGGCAGTCTATTATAAAAAGAAGAGAAAGTAAATCTTAGGAGGTTACTATGTTAAAGAGGATACTTATCATATCTATCTGTTTACCATTTATATGCGGGTTTAGTCGCCTGGGAAGAGGGGAGAAGAATATGAACAAGTATTACGACAAATTGTATGCCCAGTGGCAAATCCAGACAAGAGGGAAGGACCCCATCAAGGATTTTGATGACATATCTGTTTCAAAAGATTTTCTCGCTCAGAAGGCCAGGGTATTACCTTATCTAATGACTAAGCTAAAAGAGGGTGATACCTCTGTTTCTATTATTATCTCCAAGATCAGTAAAGCAGGCTTGAATATTATTCTAGACCCCAAAATTAGTGAAAAATCCAAAGCAGAGTGGTTACTTGACTGGTGGGAGAAGCCTGGGGAAGAGATAATAAGGGAGGTTACGCAGTATTGGGAAAGGATGTTAGAGGAAGATCTTTACTTTTCATCTCCTTATCAAACTATTGAAGAAACTGATTCTGGTAAAAAGATAATGTCTTTGGGAATTGCTATACTACCCTATCTGGTAAGAGAGATTGGAAATCCAGAACCTTCCCCAGGCGATAAAGTTATAATGCGTGTTATGATCGAATCATTAGTCGATGTTAAGTTTTACAAAGAAGTGGAAAAAGAAGGGAAGAAGGTGACAAAAGAGAATCTAAAAAAGGTAGTACTAAAATGGTGGAATAAGAACAAAGAAGACTGGGCCTGTCCTGGACATAAGTGGGATGATTAATTTTGTAGGAGGTAAAAAGTGATGAAGAGAAGATACTATACTATTTGTGGGTTACTCTTAATTCTTACAGTGACACTGGGTCTTTCCGGATTAACAGAGAACGATGATCCATTTGAGAAGTTACAAAGTGAGACTTGTCTGGAGCGTTTTGATGCTGCCAGGATGCTCGCTGAAGACGAAACCATTCCCCCCACCCTTAAGATTGAAGCCCTTATCGGAGCCCTGCGGTCTGAGATAGAGAACCCTACTCTTAGAGCACCACAGATCGTACGGGGACCTGGTGACCCTTATACTCTTAGCGAATTTGTCCGGGGGCGCTATCGTTATCATTTAAAAAATATTGGAGAGCCGGAGATATTGAAAGACTTTTTAAGAAGAGAGACTAACGATACGGTAAGAAAGGAACTGATTATTGTCTTAGGCCTTTTAAAAGAGAAGGAAGTCTTACCCCAATTGATAGAGTTACTTGAGAAAGATAAGAGTGATTATATCCGGTCAGAGGCGGCCGATGTCTTGGGTAACCTTGGCGACAAGAAAGCAATCCCTGCTTTAAAAAAGGCCTTGAACGATCCTTTATTTCGTACTCTCAATGATTACAATAGAAGAAGATTTAGATCAGATAAGATATATTTAGTTCGTTTTAAAGCCTTTTTGTCACTTAGACGACTTGGGGTTAAAGTAAGGCAGATTACTCCTCCCCCTGGCAGTCAGAGCTATTTTGAGTGGGAATATGAAGTTATAGAATAATTTGTAGTCTCTGTTTCCTAATTCGTAGAGGAAGCTGAATTGCTTCACTTTGCTGATTAAGAATAAAGACGGATGCTTCTAAAAAACCCCAGAGTAAACCCTTTGGGGCTTTCTTTTTGCTCATTTCTGTGATACAATATAGTTAGATTGTTCTTTCCTGCCTGCCGGCAGGCAGGGACAATCGATAACCTTGCTTTCGAAATTTCTACTTTTGTTCTGAGAACAATTTAGATTTTTCTCCTATTACGGAGGGGGAGATACCGCCATCGGGGTGGCCACTGCCTCGCTTACTGAATTCTTTAAATTAGCAGGGCTTTAAGAATTTTTTAAAAAAACTCTTGACTTTTTATTTAATAAAGCATAAA
The DNA here is from genome assembly GCA_030616365.1 of bacterium. Taxonomy (GTDB): domain Bacteria; phylum UBP18; class UBA7526; order UBA7526; family UBA7526; genus JAUWXM01. The sequence continues at coordinate 4,164 of JAUWXM010000014.1, forward strand.
ATAGATACTTTAGGAAGTAAATATCTCTTACGACAAATAGGGGAAGGATTATAATTTTGCGCCTTTGCGTTAAATTTTGCGCTTTGGCGGTTGCAAAGGGAGGTGTTACATGGCTATTAAACCATTAGGAGATAGGGTGTTGGTGAAACCCCTGGAACCAAAGGAAGTGAAAAAGGGAGGAATCATCATTCCCGATACTGCAAAGGAGAAGCCTCAGGAAGGAAAAGTGATAGAAATCGGCCTCGGTCGAACCGAGGATGGCAAGCGTGTACCTATGGAGGTTAAGAAGGGCGACAAGATTCTTTACGGTAGATATTCGACACAAGAGCCCATCAAAATTGACGGTGTGGAGCATATTATTATAAAGGAAGACGAGATCTTAGCGATCATAAAATAACACGAATGGATGCGAGTCTTTATTAAGCAAAGAATTTCAATTTTGCGCCTTTGCGTTAAATTTTGCGTTTTGGCGGTTGCAAAGGAGGTAGACAGAAGATGGCGAAGCAGATGAGTTTTAGTGAAGAAGCGAGACGTTCTCTATTGCAGGGAATAGATACCTTGTCAGAGGCGGTAAGGATAACCCTGGGACCCAAGGGGAGGAACGTTGTTCTGGATAAGAAGTTCGGTGCTCCTACCATAACCAAGGACGGAGTTACCGTAGCCAAGGAGATTGAACTTGAGGATCCCTATGAGAATATGGGAGCCCAGATGGTGAAGGAGGTGGCGGAGAAGACCAGTGAGGTAGCTGGTGACGGGACAACTACGGCTACTATTCTTGCCCAGGCAATATTCAAAGAAGGCCTGAAGAATGTTACCGCTGGTGCCGACTCCATGGCCCTGAGAAGAGGGGTGGAGAAAGCAGTGAAAAAAGTGGTCGAGGAATTGAAGAAGATCAGCAAGCCCATTAAGGAAAAGACCAGGATTGCCCAGGTAGCAGCCATCGCTGCCAATAACGATGCTACCATTGGGGAACTCATTGCAGAGGCTATGGAGAAGGTGGGCAAAGACGGAGTGATCACGGTTGAGGAAGGAAAGGGAGCGGCTACGGAGCTAAAGGTAGTAGAAGGGATGCAGTTTGACCGGGGTTATCTCTCGCCCTATTTCATCACCGATGCTGAAAAGATGGAGGCCGTCTTGGAGGAACCCTACATCCTGATCTATGAAAAGAAGATATCAACAATAAAGGACATGCTTCCCCTCTTAGAGAAGATTGCGGGATTGGGAAGGCCCTTCCTGGTTATTGCCGAAGAGGTAGAGGGGGAGGCCTTAGCTACCCTGGTAGTGAATAAGCTAAGGGGAACCTTCTCCTGTGTAGCAGTGAAGGCTCCGGGCTTTGGGGATAGGCGCAAGGCCATGCTTGAGGATATCGCTACCCTAACGGGAGGAAAGGCCATTACTGAGGATTTAGGGATAAACCTGGAGAACGTCAAGGTGGAGGACCTAGGTAAGGCTAAGAGAGTGACCATTGATAAGGAGAATACCACCATCATTCAGGGAGCAGGAGATAAAGAGGCCATCAAGGGCCGGGTAGCCCAGATTAAGAGAGAGATCGAGACCAGTGACTCTGACTACGATAAGGAGAAACTCCAGGAGAGATTGGCCAAGATCGCTGGGGGTGTGGCGGTAATCAATGTCGGGGCTTCAACAGAGGTAGAGATGAAGGAGAGGAAGGCCCTGGTTGAGGATGCTCTACACGCTACCCGTGCGGCAGTAGAAGAAGGAATCGTTCCTGGTGGAGGGGTAGCCCTCCTGAGGTGCATACCTCCTCTCAATGAACTCAAATTAGAAGGGGATGAACAGATAGGGGTAAGTATTGTTAAAAGAGCCTTAGAGGAACCCATAAGGCAGATTGTGAATAATGCCGGATTAGAAGGCTCCATCGTTGTCCAGAAGGTGAGGGGAGAGAAGACGAATGTGGGATACGATGTGGTTGCAGATGAGTATCGGGACATGCTTCAGGCCGGAGTGATCGATCCTACAAAGGTGACTAGAACCGCTCTAGAGAATGCTTCAAGTATCGCTGCTCTCCTGATTACTACGGAGGCCTTAATTACCGATATCCCAGAGAAAGAAAAACCAATGCCACCTATGCCCGGTGGAGGGATGCCGCCCTATTAAAAACAGTAATCAGTAATCGGTGATCAGTGACCAGCAGAAAAGTGGGTAAGAAAACAAAAAGCAGGGCCCTGTTTAAATAGAAGCCCTGCTTTTTGTTTGGAGGTTTTAAATGGCTTTTACCAAGAAGGAGTGGCAGGAATTCTACCAGAGGAATCCAGACTTTCCGGCTACTGATGCCATGTGCCGGGGATTAGAGAAAAAAGCAACTGAAGAAGGAATCAGTCTGGATGAGGCCTGGAAGAGAATGAAGAAGGAAGAATGACGGCGCGCTTCACTCTCCGCCGTCTTTTGCTTATGAAAGTTCCGGTACCTCAAAATAAGAACCTGACTTCGTCAGAACCTTGTTTCTCGCTTACGTTCAAAATAGGCTACCAATCGTGGGGGTCAAACTCTGAAGGAGGAATATAGAGAATATCTGCATAACCCTGTTGAAGCAACTTGGCATTTAAAGAGTTTTGGGGTATTTTATTTTTGGTAGAAGGAAGGTAGACCAGGGCCAGGGTCCTTCCATAGTAACCAACCGGACTTTCATCATCTATGTCCAAGAAGACAGTCTTCTCTAAACACCTCTCCATGACATACTTTGTGGCTTCCAGCCCCAGCTTCTTAGCTTCCTCAATGGAAACTTCTGCTCTGTCCGCCTGTCTTTGAAGCCTCCTTCCCTCTGTGGTTTCATAAGTATCTATCCCTACCAGTCTTATCTTTTCCTTTGTTCCGTTCCTTAACTTTACCTCGATAGTATCCCCGTCGCATACAGCGTAGCAGTAGGCAACGATGAGCCCTTCAGGAATCCTCTCGGGAATCCTTTTAGGGGTGGCAGGTATACTTCTCGGCTCTCCTTCCATAACGAAAGTGTCCGGGATTCCATCCCCGTCAGTATCGATCTCTTTCATAACAGGCTCTACCTTTGCCACAGGGATTTTTTTCTCTACAGCCTTTCTCTGCTCAGTTTTGACTACTTTGGAGGCAGGCTCTACCTCAGACTTAGCCACAAGCGGGAGCGCCTCTTCTGGCTCGGTTGGCTTCTCCTCCAAAGAGAGGAAGAAATTCTTAACCTGGGGCCTCTTGATGACAAGGAAGATTCCTCCACCAAGGAGGACCACTATAATGAAAAAGACTAAAAAGCGTTTCATAATACCTCTAATTTAGCATACTGTCTTTTATTTGTCAAATTAAAAAAAGATAATGATACCAATATGCTAAGGAATACCCAGAGGGCGTTTAAAATTCTAACGAGCCTTTAAAACACCAATTTTCCTCTATAGCCCCAAGATTTTTTGGGGCTTTTTTCTTCGAGGAAAAAAAGTGAAAAAAGGACTTGCCCCGTTAGAAATTCTGTGATAAAGTAAAGGTAGCAAGAGGTATCAGAATGGTTGAACATACCCACTTCGTCCATCTACATGTCCATACCGAGTATAGCCTTTTAGACGGTGCCTGTCGCTTGAAAGACCTGGTGAAGGCCGCCCGAGACTATCGAATGCCTGCTCTGGCCATTACCGATCATGGGAATATGTTTGGGTCCATCGACTTCTATCGCACGGCCATGACCCGGGGAATAAAGCCCATCATTGGCTGTGAAGTCTACGTTGCCCCCAAGTCAAGATTTGAGAAGTCTCTAAGTCAGACGAAAGTCGCTTACGCTCCAGAGCTTCAGCGACGGAGCGAGGCCTCCTACCATCTGGTGCTCTTAGTGAAGGATGAGACGGGCTATAGGAATCTGATAAAACTGGTCTCTATCGCTTATTTAGAAGGCTTCTACTATAAACCGAGGGTGGATAAAGAGGTCCTGGCCAAATATCATGAGGGGTTAATCGTCCTATCTGGCTGCCTGAAGGGAGAGATTCCCACCCTCATCCTGGATAATAGGATGGAGGAGGCGAAGAAGGTAGCCCTAGAATACAAAGATATATTTGGAAAGGAGAACTTCTACCTCGAACTCCACGATCATGGAATAGAGGAGCAGAAGAGGGTGAATACGGAACTGATCTCAATGGGCAAAGAACTGGAAATCGGCCTGGTGGCCACTAACGACTGCCACTATATCAGAAGGTCAGATGCCCCGGCGCATGATATTCTCTTATCCATCCAGACCGCCACCACCATCGATGATCCTAACCGGCTCAGGTTCGCCACAGAGGAGTTCTATCTCAAGTCCCCGCAGGAGATGAGGGAACTCTTCCATCATATACCAGAGGCCATTGAGAATACTATCCAGATCGCAGAAAGATGTAACCTAGAACTTAGTTTTGGCGAAACCTACCTCCCCCATTATAAACCTCCCGAGGGCTATACCCTGGATGACTACTTAGGGGAACTCTGCCATAAAGGGCTAAAGGAAAGGCATCCCCAGGTCACACCGGAGATAGAAGAAAGGCTGGAGCACGAATTAAAGATCATCAAGGATACGGGATACGCCTCTTACTTTTTAATCGTTTGGGATTTTATCCAGTTTGCCAAGAGTAAAGGGGTTGCCGTTGGCCCGGGAAGGGGTTCTGCTCCCGGAAGCTTGGTGGCCTTCTCCTTAGGCGTCACCAGTCTCGACCCCCTAAAACATGGTCTTCTCTTTGAACGTTTCTTGAACCCGGAACGGGTAACCATGCCCGATATCGACATCGATTTCGCTGATGACCGAAGGGATGAGGTCATCGACTATGTGATAGAGAAGTATGGTAAGGAGAATGTTGCTCAGATCGCCACCTTCGGCACCATGAAAGCCCGGGCGGTGGTCCGGGATGTGGGAAGAAGCCTTAAGATCCCATATTCTGAAGTGGACAGAATTGCCAAGCTCATTCCTCCTGAGATAGGCATAACCATTGAACGGGCCTTAAGCATAGTTCCCGAGTTAAAGGAACTTACCAAGAAGAACGAGAAGGTGAAGAGGCTGGTTGATATTGCCAAGTCACTGGAAGGCCTGGTGCGCCACGCTTCTACCCATGCTGCAGGAATAGTAATTTCCAAAGAACCCCTGACAAACCATGTTCCCCTCTTTAAAGGAGCCCGGGAGGAGATCGCCACCCAGTATGCCATGGGACCCTTAGAGGCCATTGGCTTACTCAAGATGGACTTCCTTGGTCTGCGTAACCTCACGGTCATGGGCAATACTATGAAGATTCTAAAGGAGAAAGAGAATATCGATATCGACATGAACAAAATCCCCCTGGATGATGAGAAGACCTTCCAGCTTCTAAAGAAAGCCCATACGGTTGGTGTATTCCAGATAGAATCCTCAGGGATGAGGGACCTCTTGAAGAAACTCAAGCCAGAGGAATTCTCGGATATCGTCGCTTTAATTGCCTTATATCGACCAGGCCCCATGGGAAGCGGCATGGCGGATGACTTCATCAGGAGGAAGCATGGCCTCATTCCCATAAAGTATCTCCACCCCAGGTTAGAATCCATCCTGAAGGATACCTATGGGGTCATTCTCTATCAGGAGCAGGTGATGCGCATCGCAAGTGACCTGGCAGGCTTCACTATGGCCAAGGCCGACCTCTTAAGGCAGGCCATGGGAAAGAAGATTTCGGTGCTTTTAGATCAGCAGCGGAAGGAGTTTGTGGAGGGAGCGATGAGGAATGAAATAACAAGAGGGATTGCAGATAAGATATTTGACCTCATCTCCCACTTCGCAGGTTATGGTTTCAATAAGAGCCATTCCAGCGCCTATGCTCTTATTTCCTATCAGACCGCTTATCTCAAGGCCAACTATCCTTTATACTATATGGCGGCCCTCCTTACCAGTGAGATGAATAATACCGATAAGCTTATTAAGTATATTGAATTGACAAAGAGGATGGAGATCGAAATTCTCCCCCCAGATATTAATGAGAGCATGAGGGATTTCACGGTAGTGGGGAATAGCATTAGGTTTGGCCTGGCAGCAGTGAAGAATGTGGGGTCGGGAGCCATCGCTTCTATGACTGAAATGCGTGAAAAAAGGGGGAAATTCCGCTCACTATACCACTTCTGTGAGGAGGTAGATACCAGGCTCATCAATAGAAGGGCGATAGAGAGCCTCATAAAGTGTGGGGCCTTCGATTCCCTGGGAGCAAGGCGCTCCCAACTCATGGCCGTCCTGGATGAGGCCTTAGAGCGAGCGAGTGTAAGACAGAAGGAGCGAGCCCGAGGCCAGACTTCCTTCTTAGAGGGCCTGGAAGAAGGGGTGAGGGAGACTGGCTATCTTCCCGATATGGAGGAGTGGCCAGAGAATAAGCTCTTGGCCTTTGAGAAAGGGGCCCTGGGATTCTACATCTCAGGCCATCCCTTAGCCAGGTTCTCTCGGGTTCTGGAGAAGTATATCACGAGCACTACCGCCAAACTGGGAGAACTGACCAATGGAAGCGAAGTTACTCTGGGGGGAATAATAACTACCTTGAGGCTCATCACCACCAGGAACGGAAAGCGGATGGCCTTTGCCGGCTTAGAGGACCTGAAGGGAAGAGTGGAGGTCATCGTCTTTCCTGATGTCTATAATCAGGAGGCCTCCCTGGTAAGAAAAGAGACTATGCTCATTATCAAGGGAAGGGTGGATAAGAGCGGGGAGATAGCCAAGGTCATTGCCTCCCAGATTCTTCCCCTGGAAGAGGCAGAGGAGCTCTTGACGAAAGCGATTCACATCAATATGACCACCACAGGATTGGAGGGGAAGATGCTCAACCCCCTGAAAAAGATTATGCTTGACCATCCGGGAGAGGCGAAGGTCTATTTCCATCTCAGGACCACCCATCATGGGGAGGCGGTGATAAGCCCGGGCCCCAGGATTAAGGTGAAGGCAACCCCGAAACTTAAAAAGGAGATTGAAGAACTACTGGGAGAAGGGACTATTTATTACAGCACTTGACCCCGCACCTTTTATCCATTCAAGGTGTTAAAATAAAAAATGAATATTGAAAAGGTGCGGGGTTGAATAATTCCACTTAATATAGTATAATAAGGAAGCCTTTCGCTATCGCTCAAGAACCTTGTTATTCGGGCTTCCTTAGTAGAGGGGGCAAGCGAAGCGCGCCCTCATAATAAAGATGCCTTCGCTTCGCGAAGAACTTTGTTATTCCTCCGCATCTTTAGTAGACGAGGCAAGCTTGCCTGTCGGCAGACAGGCGAAGCGCGTCGTCATAATTAACTAAGGTAGAAATTCAATTTCGCGTCTTTAAATTAAATTTTGCGTTTTGGCGGTTACAAAGGAGGGAAACAAGATGCCATTAGTAACCACAAAGGAGATGTTGAAGAAAGCCCAAGCAGAAGGGTATGCGGTAGGGGGGTTCAATGCCAATAACCTGGAGATCGTCCAGGCCATCATTGAAGTGGCAGAAGAGGAGAGGGCGCCGGTAATCCTACAGGCCTCTCAGGGGGCGATAAAGTATGCTGGATTAGAGTATATCGTGGCCATGGTACGGGTTGCTGCGGAGAAGACAACCGTTCCCGTTGCTCTACATCTAGATCATGGAACAGACTATTTACAGAATATCAAGTGTATGAGGGCGGGCTTTACCTCTCTTATGTTCGATGGCTCAAAGCTACCCTTTGATGAGAATGTTGCCTTGACCAAGAAGGTCTGCGAGATGGCCCACGCGGTGGGTATACCAGTAGAAGCAGAGATAGGCCAGATTGGAAAGGCCGGCGGGGATGAACCGGGAGTGGCCATAGAAAAGGCCAGGGAATTCTATGCCAAGCCAGAGGAGGCCAAGAGGTTTGTGGAATTGACTGGTCTGGATTCCCTGGCAACAGCGATAGGAACGATCCATGGCTGCCGGACTCCCTTTGCCAAACTGGATATCCCCAGAATAAAGAAGATTCGGGAACTGACTAAGGTCCCTCTGGTATTACATGGTGCCAGCGGATGTAATGATGAGGAGATTAAGAAAGGAATTGCTGCTGGGATGAGCAAGATAAATATCGATACCAGAATAAGGATGGCTTTTGTCAAGAAGACCAGAGAGGTCTTAAAAGAGTTGCCAGATGAGATCGATCCCAGAAAGATTCTGGGTCCAGCAAAGGAAGCGGCCAAGGAAGTAATTCGAGACAGGATGAGACACTTCGGCTGTAGTGGGAAAGCCTAGGAGGAAGACATGACAAAACGAATTGGAATATTGAACGGAGGAGGAGACTGCCCGGGATTGAACCCGGCCATAAGAGGAGTAGTGGCAAAAGCATTAGACCATGGTTTTGAGGTCATCGGGATATTAGAAGGGTATAAAGGCCTCATTGAAGGAAAGAGCAGGCTTTTGAAATTGAAGGATGTGGAAGAGATTATCGGTAAAGGGGGAACCATATTAGGAACCTCAAGAGTCAATCCCTTTAAGGAGAAGAGGGGGGTAGAAAAGTCCTTAAAAAATATCAAAAAATTCAAACTCGATGGCTTAATCGTCATGGGTGGTGAAGATACCTTGGGAGTGGCAAATAGGCTATATAAAGAATGCAAGGTAAAGGTGGTGGGAGTTCCCAAGACCATGGATAATGACCTCTCTGCCACAGACTATACCTTCGGCTTCGATACCTCAGTGACCATTGCGGTCGATGCTGCGGAAAGATTAAGGGATACTGGAAGATCTCATCGGAGGATAATGATCTTAGAGGTCATGGGAAGGCATACCGGCTGGGTGGCCCTCTTCACTGGCATGGCTTCCGGAGCGGACTGGATTCTCATCCCAGAGGAGAGAGTAGATATTGATAAAATGTGCAGACATTTAAAGAAGGTTCATAAGAGGAAGAACTATGCCTTAGTAGTGACCTCTGAGGGGATAAAGATTCCGGGAATGAAGGCGGAAAAGGAGGAACTGGATCAGTTTGGTCATATGATATTGAGAAAGAGGGGAGTGGGAGAGGATCTGGCATCAATCATAAAGGAAAAGATAGGCATCGGGACCCGAGCAGCGGTCATCGGTCATATTCAGAGGGGAGGACCTCCCACCTTATTCGATAGGATGCTGGGGACGAGGTGCGGGGTAAAAGCAGCCGATTTAGTGGCTAAGAAGAAATTTGGAAGGATGGTTGCTTTAAGAGGGAATAAGGTAATAGATGTTTCTTTAGGGAAAGCGGTAGCCAAATTAAAAACCGTAGATAAGAAGTGGCGAGATTTGACCAAAGTCTTCTTTAAATAACACGAATCTACGCGAATAAAAAAAGACGCGCCTGCCCCGTTGTCGCGAAGCGACTTTACGGGGAATAAAACATGCCGAAGTGGTCCCGCACTTTTTAAAAAGTGCGGGATAAACTCCATTGGTATATATACCCGTAAATATGCTGGGGATGTGGTGGAATCGGTAGACACGCAGGTCTCAAAAACCTGTGGAGCTAAAACTCCATGAGAGTTCGACTCTCTCCATCCCCACCAGTTATTGTTAGGGTGGGGCAACTCTTTACCCCGTTTTACGAAGCCCCGTATAGAGTTACGGGGCGAAGTAATTTACGGGCCCTCCTTCGGCACCACGCAAAATGCCACTTTGTGGCATCGCGTGGTAGCCCCGAGGGGGCTTCGCCCCTTTTCGGGGCACCATTTTTAATGTTCCAGGAGTTTCACCTTGTTTAAACAGCTACTTAAAAAACATAGGGGAATAGTTCTTCTTATTATTCTCCTTTTTATTCTATTCCTGATCCCTACCTCTAGATTAAAGCCCATCGATGGAGTAACCGGCCTGCCTTTAGGGGGATATAAGATAAAGATTCCCCCCACCGCCTATATCCTTGAGCCCTTCGTGGGAATCTCTCAATACTTCTGGCGCTTCACTAACTTCAGATTCCAGACCCTTTCCTGGCTGGTCTGGATAATGCTTTTCTATCTTCTCCTCAATCTGAGAAAGAAAATTAATGTTTCTGAAAGGCTAAGGGGACTATTTAAGGTTGCCATATCCTTTGTCTTAGTCTGTTTTTTTATTACCCTAATGCCTCTTCCAAAATGTAGCCTGCAGCCAGAAAGTCCTGAAGAAATCTTAATCGACCTCCACAGTCACACCACTTGTTCCCATGAGGGGATTGCTACACCTGAGGAGAATATCAGATGGCATCTGGCTCATGGTTTCGATGCTTGGGCGATTACTGATCATCCCCGGACATTGGAGGGAGCAAGGAGAGCAAAGGAACTAGCCAAGGAAAAGTATCCTCAAGCAGTAATCATTACTGGGCAGGAAATAAAGTGCTATACGGGAAAACAAGGAGAAAACTTTCTCCTTTTAGGAATTGATGAGGTTGTAGATGAACGGAAATACGGTAGAGAGATCGCTAAGATTACCAACCTAGCCCATAAAAAATATAAAGGAGCGATCATTGTCCCTCATTGGTGGAGGAAGAAATTCCATAACTTAAAAAACTTGGCTGAGGCTGGAGTGGATGGGTTTGAGATCTATACTGCACGCGCCCTAGGGCCTGAAGAATCTATACGAGAGGCAATTAAGGATGTCTGCCAGGAAAATAATCTCATCATGCTTGGGTCGAGCAACTGGCATGGCTGGGGAAGTGCTTCTCATATCTGGACCTCAATCCACATAGCGGATTGGTCCAATCTGAACAAAAAGAAAAAAGAAGAGGCAATCCTCGCTGCCCTACGCAACAGAAAAGCAAATCTATTCAAAGTAATTCTCTATGACAGGATCGAACCTCAAAATAGAGTAAGGTATCTCTTCGAGCCCTTTGTCGGCTCATTCTACTACTTCTCCAGTTTAAAGGGCTTCCAGCTCTTATCCTGGGTCTTTTGGTTAATTATAGGCTATTCTTTCTTACGCCTCATTAAGATAAGGCCTATATTTTTAGATTTAGCGGTAATTGGAATAGCCCTCCTCCTCTTCTCCAGGGGGATTATACTCTTGAATCTCTGGGTTCACTACTTGGAGTATAATGAAATCCTCTTTGTTTTGGGAAATATCCTTTTATTTTCTGGGGCCTTTCTTCTGATTGCAGTCATTCTTCCCCTTGTTCATAGGAAATTAAGATGAGGTTCGGGGCTCACATCTCCATTGCTGGCAAGATATATCAGGTGGCAGAGAGGGCAAAGAGGATAGGCTGCAATACTGCCCAGATCTTTTCTCGGAACCCAAGGGGATGGCAACTTAAAGAACTCCTTCCTGATGAGGTAAAGAGACTGAAGGATGATTTGGAAAGATTTGACATCCATCCCCTCATCGTCCATATGCCCTATCTTCCTAACCTGGCCTCTCCTAAAATTGGATTATATCTCAAATCAGTCAATGCTTTAGAGGAGGATTTGAAGAGATCCGAAGTTTTAGGAGCACCTTACCTCGTTACCCATATTGGGAGTTTTAAAGAATCCAGTCGGGAAGAAGGGCTGGAGAGGGTGAGTGAAGGAATAAATACCGCTTTTAGCAGAGTTGAGAACGATGTCATGCTCTTACTGGAGAATACCGCCGGGGGAGGAAGAGAGTTAGGCAGTAAATTCAAGGAGATCGCAGAGATCATTAAAAATATTAAAGAGAAGAAAAGGATTGGGGTCTGTTTCGATACCTGTCATGGCTTTGCCAGTGGATATGATTTTAGGACAAAGAAGGCAGTCTCTCAAACCTTGAAATTATTTGATAATTTAATTGGCTTGGAGAGATTAAAGGTTATCCATGCCAATGACTCTAAAAGTCCTTTAGGTTCCCATATCGATCGCCACTGGCACATTGGAGAGGGATATATCGGCGAAGAAGGCTTCCGGGCCTTATTGCATCATTCAGCGATAAAGAATTTACCAATTATTATTGAAACTCCTTTTAAAGAACCAGGGGACGATTTAAAGAACTTGGCCACTCTGCGGAGGTTGGCTAAATAAGTACTTGCAAAAGCCAGAACAACGTGCTATACTTCAAATACCGGCTGCCAGTTGTCAATGAAGGGTTAAGAGGGGTAAAAGGGGTAAGGGGGGTAAGAGGGTAAACCCTCTCTACCCTTTCAACCCCCTTCGCCCCTTTACCATAAATCCGTGTCTAGGAGGCAAAGATGGCAGAGAAGAAAGTAATGGGAATTCTGGAGAGAACAAGGAAAAGTTTAACTAAAGATTTAAAGGAGGCAAAAAAGAGACTGACAGAGTTTAAGGATAGAACAGCCGTCTTGGCCAAAAGAGCAAAGGAAGAGGCGGGAAAGACAGCCCGGATTAGTAGATTGAGGTTGGAGACCATTCCTTTGGTCCAGAACAGGGATAGAAAATTGAAGGAGTTGGGGAAGAAAACCTATCCTTTGGTCAAGAGCGGAAAGATCTCTGAGAAAGGATTGAAGCCCCTGAGTGAAGAGATAAAGAAACTGGAGACAAAGATTCAGGGGAAGGAAATAGAGATCAAACAATTAAGGAAATGAGTATCGAAAAATAAACAATATTTAGAAATGAAAAGGCCGCCCTTTGGGCGGCCTTTCTTTGTTTCCAGATACTTTTACTTTTTTCCCGCTTTAGCGGGATCCCGCCTTTGGCGGTGGCTCTTTCTACTTCTTTTCTGGTGGAGGTGAGGGGACTCGAACCCCTGACCTTCTGAATGCCATTCAGACGTTCTCCCAACTGAACTACACCCCCGCTATATATTTTTATTTTACCTTATTTCTTTAAACTTGTCAAGAAATACTTGCCCCCCACCACTTTCTATACCTCATATTTGTAACTTGGAAAGTGGTGGGGGGCTTGACAAATAAAAAAGTTTGTTTTATCATAATAGTTAACCAAAATTCAAAAGGGGTTAACAGATGAGATTACGCTTCCATCATCTACTCTGCATTCTCGGTTTTCGGGGATTAGGATATGATGAGAAGTTTATTAAAGGGATGGAAAGAGTCGTTCAAAAAATAAAGGATAACCCCAACTTAGAGATCGAGTTGATAAAAGGCTGTGATAATATCTGTGCCGCCTGTCCTTTTAATATTGAGGGACTTTGCGAGAATGAAGCGATAGGGGGTGAAGAAAAAGTCAGAGGAAGGGATAGTGAGGTAGCAGGAAGGTTAAATCTTAAAGCTGAGGATATATTAACTATAAAGGAAATCATGGATTTGCTAAAGAAGAAGATCAAGCCAGGTGATTTATCAGTCATCTGTAAAGATTGTCCCTGGCTAAAAATGGGATACTGTGAGGAGGGCCTCAAGAGGATAGACAATTTTCTAAAGGAGGAAGGATGAAAAAGTGTTTAACGCTTATCTTTATAGCAAGCTTAGCAATTTTGGGATTTTCTATATCGGCAGAAGCACGCCACACGAAGTACGGTGCGGGAGTGGTCTTGGATGATGCGGGGACAGAACCAAAGGGAATATTTGAATTTACTATTCCTAAGGTAGTCTATAGCGGCTCGCCCGGCTACTATACCACCTCCATCTGGCTCGCTCTAACCTATGGAATAACGGATCATTTAGAGGTGGTCATTGCTCCTGAGGTACACGATGCTATATGGGGAAGGGATAATAGTGGTAGTAATCACGATTTTGGGGATGTCGTCTGCGGAGTTAAGTATCAATTCTCAGAGGAAAGAAATAATCTACCATCTTTAGCAGCAAAGTATTCTCTGAAGCTCCCGACCAATACGGACAGTAAGGGCCTGACTACAGGAGAGGTTGATCATGCCGCCTATTTTCTTGTAAGTAAAGGCCTAGCCGGAGGCCAACTCAATTTTAATTTGGGCTATAAGTATGTCGGTGAACCCGATGATAAGATATATTCCAACCAGGTGAGTTATGGAGCGGCCTATGTTTATCCTGTGAAGAAGGTCTCATTAGTCGTGGAACTGGTGGGGAAGACAGATTATACGAGGCCGCATCTCACAACGAAAGAGAACATCTTAGATCTCTATGGTGGGTTTAAGTATGGCTTCACCCCTTCCTTTGGTATGAAGGCCTCTTTAGGCACCAGACTGGATCAGGCCGCACCAGACTATCTTGCTTTTCTCGCTTGTGCTTATTATTTCAGTATAAGATGAGATTGACTTGAAATCAAAGATATTTTATGATAAAATATAATACAGAGGAGGTAAAGAAATGGTCGTTATTGGAAAAACATGGGGTCAGCTATGGAGGATCGGAAATCGAGAAATAGTTACTAATAGATTTAACTGCGCTCTGATTGGGATAGGCAGTTTCATCGCCTTCACTGCTCTGGGGGCCTTTGTCAGGATTCCCTTACCCTTTACCCCGGTTCCCATTACCTTCCAAACCTTCTTCGTCTTGTTAGCCGGAGCCTTATTGGATAAGAGGTTGGGAACCTTGAGCCAGTTAGGGTACGTATTCCTCGGCGGTCTAGGCCTACCCATCTTCGCTGGTGCCACAGGAGGTTTAATCCTTCTCTTTGGCCCCACAGGTGGGTATCTTTTAGGATTCATCCTTGCTGCCTATGTAATTGGAAAGGTGCTCAGCGTTAAAGAGAAGGCTAATTTTGGCTGGGTGGTTTTGGCTATGGCCATAGGTTCCTTAATCATCTATTTCCTGGGTGCTATTCAGCTTGCC
>JAUWXM010000112.1 GCA_030616365.1 bacterium
CTTTTCTGGCCAAATCAATCGCTTTATTTAAGGCCTTCTTTTCTCCAGAGATGACGAACTGTTTGGGAGAGTTATGATTGGCAATTGCTGTTCCAGCTAATCGACAAATCTCTTCTATCTCTCTCTTATTTAATCCAATGATGGCTGCCATTCCTCCAGGGACTCCCTGGATTAATTCCCCGGCCTTCTTTGTTATCTTAAGTCCCTCCTCGAAACTTAAGGCGCCACTAGCTACTAAAGCAGTGTATATCCCCAGACTATGCTCTCCAATAATCTCTGGAATAATTTCCTTTTTCTTCAGTATCTCATAGGTAGCGATGCTTGCTATGAAGACACTTAATTGAGCGTTCAGGTCCTTATTTAACTCTTCCTCTGGTCCTTCAAAAGAGACTCTTGCTAAATCGAAGTCAAGGATCTCGTCTGCTTTCTGAAATATCTCTCTTGCCTCTTTAAAATTATCATAGAATTCCTTTCCCATTCCCACATACTGGGAGCCCTGACCAGGAAAGAGAAAGGCAATCTTAGATTTTGGCATAAGTGGTCTTGCTCACCCCGGGAACAAGGACTCTTTTTCCTGTTAGAAAATAGATGCCCTGGGCCCAAAGATTGAAGTAGTTTGTCCAGAACCTCTCTATTCTTCTCTCTGGAGAGGTTGGTTTTCCAATTACCGTCTTTATTCTTTTAAATCCTGTTTTTAGTAAGAACTCTTTCAATATCTCTGATGAGAAGTCATAGAGGTGCATGGGCGGATGGAAGAGGTTGCGCCTCACCCCAAAGAACCTCAAGAACCTCTCTGCAGATATACTCTGAGGAACCCTAATAACTAAAAGACCATCCTTCTTTAAGATTCTTCTCGCCTCTTTTAAGACTTTTAAAGGATGGGGAAGATGCTCTAAAACATAGAACATAGTGATGACGTCGAAGTAGTTATCGCTAAAAGCGGCCTTCTCTAAAGAACCTTCTTTAACATTCAATCCCTTACTCTTGGCATACTCAACTGCTTTCTTTGAGATATCTATCCCAAAGAGTTCCCATTTTTGAGGGCCCCATAACTTTAAGAATAGTCCCAGTCCACATCCCATATCTAATAATTTCCCAGAGGAGTATTCTCTTTCAATATTTCTCTTCGTCTCCTCATATACTCTACCCATCAGTCTTGACCACTGGGAGACGCTCTCCTTATCAGTAGAGAAGAAGTCATCATAGAAGTCTAAGAGATCCTCTTCTTTTGGCCGAGGATTGAGATAGATGAGACCACATCTCTTACATCTAACAATCTTAAATGAATTCTCAATGGTTACCAATTCTGTATCATCTGCCTCGCACAAACCACATTTCACATACTCTAAGGGCTTGCTATAATTCCATTCAAATTTCATATCACTTTATTGGCTTGAAGACCTGTATCCTGTGATTGTAGGTGTCGCTTACGTAGATGTTTTCTGTTCTATCTACGGCTACTCCATGGGGCTTGTTGAATTCACCAGATAGGGAACCCGGCTTCCCAAACTCTGTTAAGAAGTTTCCCTTGGAATCGAAGACCTGGATGCGGCAGTTCCCAGTATCTGCCACATAGACCCGGCCTTTGTAACCCAGGGCAATACCAGAAGGAGCATAGAACTCTCCCGGACCCTTCCCCTTTCTTCCCCAGGTAAAGAGAAACTTCCCTTTAGGGTCAAACTTCTGGATTCTATTGTTATATGAGTCAACGACATAGATATTTCCCAATCTATTAACAGCAAGATCAGAAGGAACTCTAAACTCCCCTTCCTTCTTCCCCTCTTCTCCAAAGGAGAGAAGGAACTTCCCCTGGGAATCAAACTTCTGAATCCTATTATTCTTGGTATCGGCAACATAGATATTCCCCCAAGAGTCAACATCTATGCCAAAGGGATAGTAGAACTGGCCCTCCCCCTGGCCTTCCGTACCCCATCTGGCAACGAACTTCCCCTGGGAAGTGAACTTCTTAACAGAGTGGCTATAGGAATTAACAACATAGATATAACCCAGCATATCTACTGTTAAATTATAGGGATAGTATAATTCAGCACCGAGTTCGGATTCCCTGGGCCATCGGGCGATCAAATTGCCTTCGGGATCAAACTTCTGAAAAGAGTTATTCTGCCTATCTGCCACATAGATATTGCCCCGGGCATCCAAGGTGATACCCATGGGATACTGGAAGGCCCCATCCCACCTCCCACAATCCCCCCACTTCTTAACAAACTCATAATCCTGAGTCCATCCTACTGTCGTTATTACCATTACAAGTAAAAGAACGATCAATATCCTTTTCATCTCTTCCCCCATATTTCAAGTAGGGCCGGCAAAATGGTTAAAGAAGTAATGAGGCATAGGCCTACGCCAAGAAGGGCAAGGGCTCCCATGGTGGCCAATCCTCTATACTGGGCGAAGACCAGGCTTCCGAAACCCACCATAGTAGTAAGAGAGGTCATGACCACCGCCCTACCCGTATGATAAATGGCATCTTCTACTCCCTCTTTCCCGCCTATGCTCTTCGAGCTTCGGCGGGCAGGCCTCTTTTCTAAGTAGCGATGGATGATATGGATGCCATCGTCTATTCCAATTCCCAGGATGAGGGGGGTGACCACGATATTGACAAAGTTCATCCTAAGGCCAATGAGCCTCATAATCCCCAACATCCAGATTATACCACAGATTAGGGGA
>JAUWXM010000094.1 GCA_030616365.1 bacterium
GTTGTAGTGGTTTCGGGCGAAGGATACCCTGTTCTCTGTTGAGGTAAGTTCTTCATGCAGGGTAAGCATATTCTGATTGGCCTTCAGATCAGGATAATTCTCCACTACCGCGAAGAGGCTCTTTAGGGTTTGGGTGAGGAAATTCTCTGCCTTGGCCTGGTCCTGAACCCCAGAGGCGCTGATCGCCTGGCTGCGGGCCTTGATCACGTTCTCCAGAACCTCTCGCTCATGCTTCAGATATCCCTTGGCGGTCTCCACCAAATTGGGGATGAGGTCATACCTTCTCTTAAGCTGGACATCGATACCGGCCCAGGCATTCTTCAAGTGAGCCCGAAGGGAGATGAGGCGATTATAGGTGATGACTGCCCAGAGTATCAGGATGACAATCGCTATTATCGGGACATAAATCATAGAACACCTCCTTCCAAATTAGATTATCTTCTTTCCTGCTAAATTATTCTCTATAGCACACTGAAGGATCTCCAGTTCGTCCTTATCGAACCAGGTTGCCTGGCATCCATAACATCTGTCCACCTCGATAGGATAGGCCAGGCTGTAGAAAGTGCGGCGCATCTCTTTAAGGCAACTGGGACACTTGAGTTGAGGGAATTCTTTGGGCAACTCCTTCCACCTCTGGATGGTATACCTCTTAACGTTCTTACCCACCATCTTCTTAGCCAACTTCAGTATGCGCTCCGGGAATACCTTCTCTTCTCTCAGCAGGATGCGCGCTACCTTACCATTCTCTAAGAATTTGCCTCCGCAGAACATGCAGCGATATACCGTCGTGCCCTCATACTCCTTCTCCAAGAGACACTGGTTACATCTGGGACATATCAGATTCCCGGTGGCCTTGCCTCTGATACGTTTGGCAAGCATCTTGGAGAGTAGGGGATTTCGGAAGGCGCGCTCCGCCTTTCCCTTGCCCTTTTGATATACCCAGGAGCTGGGCCTAAACCAAGAGAGGGCAACAAGCTGGGGCAGAGTATAGAGGCCCTTCCAATTTCCCTCTTTATCGTGTGCATACCAAGTACCCCTCCCTGAAGGTAACTCTTTGGGTGCCCTCCTCGCCTTCTTTAATCTCTCCTTGGCCTTCCTCTTCTCCTCCAAAACCCGGATCTCACTATGGGCCATATCGAGCAGTATCTTTATCCTCTTACTTATTGGAGGATGGGTGGAAAAGAGGTCAGCCCATAGGCCTTCACTCTCATCCAATTCGTTTACTCTGGGATTCATAATGAAGAGGGATTCCAGACCATCCCCAATATCGCCTGAGCCCCTCCAATTTCTGGAGATCTCATAGAGGGCTTCTGCTAAACCCAAGGGATTTCGGTTAATGCGAACCGCTGTGGCATCGGCGCGATACTCCCTCTGCCGGGAGATGGTGAGCTTTATGAAGCGGGCCATACCCTGCAGAATGGAGAGGGTGAGATAGGTTACCGCCGCCAAGGCCATTACCTGGGCGCCCGTTCTTCCGTAATAGCGTCTCCCTCTACTCTCGAATTGATTCCTTATCTTAGAAAGAATCAGGGTATAGACTCCAAAGAGGGAGCAGGTAATGGTATTCTGAAGACAATCCCCCTGAGCGATATGGGCTGTCTCGTGGGCTACTACGGCCTCCAGCTGCGAGCGATTCAGCCTTGAGATAAGACCCTCGGTTACCCCGATAATTGCATCATTATTAAAGTCTGCCAAGGCAAAGGCATTCATTGCCAAGGTGGGCAAGACCATCCCTCTTATCTGGTAGCGGCTGCCAATGGCGACTGAGGCCTCTACTACAATATTCCTCAGCCTCTGATGATAGCGGTCCTTTCTATCTAAGGGCTTTGCTCCCAGACGTAGAATGAACTTCCCCAATAATCTATTTAAAGAAAAACGCAGATGGATTATGGCCGCTGCTAAAGAGATAGAAAAGATAAGTAGAATCTGGACCGGAGTTAGAGTAAAGCGAATGCTATGACCCGCAAGACCCAGATCAGATAATGCTATTCTAAATGCTATAAAAAATTTCAGGATATAGCCAAGTATTAGGGCCGTCAAAAAATAAAAGATAATCAGAATGGCGAAGAGAAGGAATATCTTATAGCTTTTCTCTTGTTCTATCTCTACATAAGTAAGTGCCATCTTAGAAAATTTTCTTATCTTTCATTTTATTTATTCTGTAAAGGATTAGGTGTCTCGAAAATAATTAGTCAGTTGCTTTTTAATATATCGTTTTCCTGATCCGCTTTTCAAAAATTTCTCTCTACTTTCTGCGTCTGCTCTATTCCAATATGCTTCATAATAGATTAATTTCAAGGGTAATCTATGTTTTGTTGATTTTACTCCAGCAGATGAGTGCTCCTTTAATCTTTTCTTCAAATCAGAGGTAAAGCCAGTATATAATTTGCCGTCTTTGGTGCTTTGTAAAATATAGACATAATACATATTTTTCTTTGATTTGGGCACGTAAAGTCGCTTTCAGCGACCACGTGCCTCACCCCGTAAAATTCACTTTGCTCATCACGAGGTAAACCCCGTGGAAAAATTCAAAGAATTTTTCTTTACGGGGTGGTAGCGCGTACGGGATTTGAACCCGTGATCTCCGCCTTGAGAGGGCGGCGTCTTAAACCAACTAGACTAACGCGCCACCTGCGGGACCAGGATTCGAACCTGGGCGACGAGATCCAGAATCTCGCATCCTACCGCTAGATGATCCCGCAATTGTCAATGTTTTAGTTTAGCATATAACCAACAAAATAGCAACTTTTCAGAGTATTCTTTTTAAGCGCTTAATAGTTTTCTCTTTGCCTAAGAGTTCTATAACTTTGAAGAGAGGGGGGCTAATAGTCTGTCCAGTGAGGGCTACTCGGATGGCCTGGGCTCCTATCTTTGGCTTTATCTGGAATACTTCTAATTCTTTCCTAATTATTTCTTCTATCCCCTTCTCCTTGAATTGTTTTAACTCAGATAGTTTTTCTTTTACTTCTTTTAAGAAAGGTTTAATTTCTTTCTTCAGGAACTTATCTTTTGCTTTTTTGTCAAAGGTTACTTTTTCAGTAAAGAAGAAGCCAGCATAGTCTATGATCTGGCCGATATACTTGAGGCGCTCTCCCACTGTTCTTACAATCCTTTCTATCCATTCTCTCTTTTTTGGGTCAACCTTCTCTGGCAGAAGTCCCTTCTTCTTCAGATAATCGATGACTAAATCTGTTATCTCTTCAGGATTAGTTTCTTTGAGATAGTGGCCGTTCATCCACTCTAACTTTTTGGGATCGAAGACCGCTGGATTCTTGCTCACATGCTCTAAGGAGAATCTCTCGATTAACTCTTCTTGAGTAAAGAGCTGTTTTGACTCATGCGTCCCCCAACCGAGAAGAGCAAGGTAGTTTGTTAAGGCCCGAGGAAGATATCCCATCTCTCTATACTGACTGACCGCCACTGCTCCGTGGCGCTTAGATAAGGGAGTATGGTCACTTCCCAATATCATGGGAAGGTGAGCAAACTGGGGTAAATTAAAACTTAGGGCCTCATAGACCAGGATCTGTCTGGGGGTATTGGGGAGGTGGTCCTCTCCCCTTATTACATGGGTGACCTTCATCAGAACGTCATCGATGATACAGGCAAAGTTATAGGTAGGAACATCATCTGATTTGAGCAAGACGAAATCATCCAGGAGCCTATTTTCAAACTCAATCTCACCTCTAATTAGATCTTTTAGGATTGTCTTTCCCGTTGAGGGC
>JAUWXM010000062.1 GCA_030616365.1 bacterium
CGCTAAATTATTTGCGTTTTTGGCGAGATTTTTGCGCTCTTGCGGTGTTCATTTTCTCAAACCTAGTTCCTGGATACTCTTCTCGTATCTTTTCTTATCCTTATCCTTAAGGTAACCCAACAGTCTTCTCCTCTGACCAACCATCTTCAGAAGCCCTCTTCGTGAGTGATGGTCCTTCTTATGGATTTCAAGATGCTTGGCCAAGGAACTAATCCTCCCTGTTAGGAGGGCGATCTGAACCTCTGGTGAGCCAGTATCCTTCTCATTTAACCGATACTTAGTGATAATCTCTTTCTTCTTTTCCTTCTCCAAGACCATTTTCATTTCCCCCTTTCTTTGCAACCGCAAAAACACGAGATAAGTTGGAATAGTTAGATTTGTTGGATTTTAAATCCAACTAATTTACTATTTCCCTAATCCAACTAAACTTTTTGTGCTTTTGTGGTGTGCCAATCGCCGAGAGAATCGACGGGGAGACGATTCTCCCAGCAACGGCTATTTATTTAGAAACCTTGGAACTTCAATGAAACCACGGATTAAGTGGAATAGATAGATTTAAAAATCCGTGGAAATCTGTGAAATCCGTGGTTACCTAGCGTAGTAATTATATCACATATTAAATAAGATGTAAAATTTTTCTTGCCTTGATAATATCCTTCCTTATCTGGGCCTTAAGGGCTTCTGGGCTTTTAAAGGCCGTCTCATCACGAATCTTTTCTAAGAAACTGACCTTTATATCCCGGCCATAGATTCTTCCATTAAAGTTAAAGATATAGGTCTCAATAATTCTTGCCCCTCGCTTATGGAAGGTAGGCTGGGTTCCGATATTTAGAAGCCCATCCCGATCCCTTCCCCGCACTCTTATCCTCCCTAGATAGACTCCATCAGAGGGAATCATCTCATAGTGAGGCCTTATATTGGCTGTAGGATAGCCCAATTCTGTTCCCCGGGATTCTCCATGGATTACTCGGCCATAGAGGGCATAGGGGCGGCCCAGAAGTTTTGCCGCTTTCTTAACTGCCCCCCTTCTAATAAGTTCCCTTATTGCTGTGCTACTTATTGCCTTCTTGCCTATTTTTACTGGAGGAATGACTCTGACCTTGAAGCCATACTCTCTTGCTTTACTTCTCAAGAATGTTATATCGCCGGTTGCTCCTCTTCCGAAGGTAAAGTTCTTTCCCACGAATACTTCTCTTATGCTCAATTTACTGACCAGAATATCTCTGATGAATTTCTCTGGTGAGAGGGAAGCAAATTTCCTATCAAAATTAGTCAGGACAAGGGTATCTATTCCCAGATATTGAATTAGATTTATCTTCTCCTCCTTTGGGGTAAGCAGGGGAGGGCACTTTGCTGGATCAATCGTTTTTAGGGGATGGATATCAAAGGTCAAAACCATGGATCTCTTCTTTAGTCTCTTTGCTTGTCTCTTTAGAGATTCGATCACCTTCTGATGACCGAGATGGAGGCCATCAAATGTGCCCAGGGCAAGAATCCCTCTCTTGTGCCTCTTCCTTATCTTATCGATTCCTAGAACAAGTTCCATCCTTAAATCCTAAAGCCCGAGTACCCTCACTGGTTTAAAGGCCACAACCTCTTTCTCTATTCTCTTTAAATCTCCAATATCGAATAGTGCCCTGGCGACTACTAAGAGTCTGTTCTCTGAATTATGAACCCTGACTAACTCCTTTTCCTTAATGGGTGAAGAAAGTTCCAGTATCCCAGAGGTTTCTATCGGTCCTCCATTGAGAACAGATTCTCTTATCCTCTCTTTAACCTTCACTATCGGCAGATGCCCCAAGGCTTTATCCATGCTCATTAGATATCTCTCTAAATTAGGTAGTTTCTTCAATTCTTCCAGGGGATGGCTTTCTTTTAGGGTGAAGATACCCGATTTAGTGCGCACTAGAGCTTTCAGACAGGCCCCGCAATCCAGGGTCTTCCCTATATCATGACACAAGGTTCTGACATAGGTTCCTCTGGAACAATTTACTTCAAAGGTAACCTCTGGTGGTTCATAATTCAGGAGATTGAGATTATAGATTTCAATCTCTCTCCTTAGCCTTTCCACTCTCTTCCCTTCCCGGGCTAACTTATAGAGCCTCTTCCCCTTTACCTTCAATGCAGAGATCATGGGTGGAATCTGCTCTATCTTTCCTAAAAAATTCTTGAAGATTTTTCTTATCCTCTCTTCTGGGATATTAATCTCATCACTTTTAGCAATTACTTTGCCTGTCATATCCTGGGTATCGGTGGTGATTCCTAATTTCATAGTTGCCCGATATCCTTTTTCCCCTTCCAAAAACTGGATTATCTTGGTTGCCTTACCGATGGCGATGGGAAGAGCGCCAGTGGCCTCTGGATCCAAGGTTCCCGTATGGCCCACCTTCTCCCTTCCCACCAACTTCCTTATTTCATCCACAACATCGTGAGAAGTCATGCCTTTCGGCTTATTGACATTCAAAAATCCATCCATTTTTAATCTTTCAACTGTTTCTCTACCTCAGCTAGCACCTTCTCCTTTACTTCCTCCAAATCTCCCTTTATAGTGCAGGCAGAAGCGTGAAGGTGACCGCCACCCCCAAATGTTTTGGCTATCCTATTAACATCGGCACTAGACTTGGAGCGGAAACTAACCTTTACCTCATCCTTAACAAGTTCAGTAAATAGAATGGCTACCTCGCTCCCTTTCACAGAACGAACATAGTTGATGAAGTTCTCCGTCTCCGCCTTGGTGGTTCCAGTTACTTTGAACATCTCATCGGTAATAGTCATCCAGGCTATTTGACCATCCTCGCTCGTTTCTAAGGTGTCTAAGGTCATGCTCAATAGCTTTATGGCAGAGGGAAGCTGGGTCTCATATACCTGGTGGGTGATTTGAGCAGGCTTCAAATCCCCAATCTTCATAAGATCAGCAACGATCTCATGGGTGCGAGGGGTAGTATTTGACTGCCGGAAGGAACCGGTATCTGTCAGGATGCCCACATAGAGGCATAGGGCAATCTCCCTATCTATCTTGAATCCCATCACTTTTGTCAGTTCATACATTTCTTCTCCCACGGCAGAAGCCTTAGTATCAACATAGTTATACTTTCCAAACCCCTCATTTCCCAGATGGTGATCAATATTTATGATGACCTTTGCTTTCCTGATTATCTCTGCCGTGCTCCCCAAACGAGAAAGATCTGGACTATCCAGAACAACGACCACATTAAACTTTCTATTTTTGGGTAGTTCTTGCTTGATGCTTTCTCTCCCGGAAAGAAAATCATAGATTTTGGGAACCGGGTCATGATTGGCGATGGTTACTTCCTTTCCTAGTCTTTCCAGTATGTGCTTTAAGGCCAGTTGAGAACCGATAGAATCCCCATCTGGCCTGATGTGAGAAGTAACAAAGAAACTCTTATTTTCTCTGATAACTTCAGCAATCTTTCTTAGTTCATTCATCATTCTTTTCCTTATTTGTGTCTTTCTTTTTTTGCGTCTTTTCAGTTTCAGCCAGAGGCTGATCCGCCTTGGGCGGAAAATTTTGCCCGCCTTCCATAGTAATACTATTACGGCGGACAGGCGTTTTTGCGGTTGCAATCTTCCTTAATACTTCCTCTATGTGTGCTCCATGCTCTACAGCTTCATCGAATCTAAACTCAATCTCTGGAGTGAACTTCATTTTTATTCTCTGTCCGATCTCCCTACGAATGAATCCTTTGGCACGTTCCAGACCTTCCAATGTCTTTTTTTTCTGTTCTCTCTTTAAAACAGTAATAAAGACTTTTGCATAGCGCAGGTCATCAGTAACATCTACCTCGGTAATAGTAACAAATCCGATCCGAGGATCCTTTAATTCCCTCTGAATGATTTTAGAAATCTCTTCCTGAATGAGTCTACCTGCCCGCTGGGCTCTCCTCCGCGCCATCTCTACTCCTTTTTAGTTAGATAATAGTACATTTTAAGCTATTTACCCAAATTTAAATAAAGCGTCATATATGAAGCAGCTACAAAAAGATATAAATAAGCTTTTATGCAAAGTTGCGGAAGATATAATGTAGCAGCCGAAATATAAAGATTTTTACTAGCTAACAGAGGTTTTAATAATGTAGGAAGGGGGAAAACAAATCCTAATTCGAGTAGTAAATATACTCCAGTGAATATTATTAATAATACACCTATCCTCCCAAAATTTTCTCGGATAAGGCGAATAGTGTCGGTAATAGCGGAGAAAACCCCTTTATCTTCTAAAACTATTATGATTTCAATAAGAAGCATAAAAGCAGTAAAAGCTATCCCGAGGAAACGCGGGTTTAGCTCATAGCCGGTTACTGCCGATATCAAGATCATTGGTAATAAAACGATAATTCCAAATAATATACCCAGCCCTATTAAACGCCAACAATATTTCTTGCAATAATAAGTGAATTCACTCCAAATAATTTTGTATTCGCCCATTGAGATTCTTAAGAAAGATAAGAGGCCTCCTGAAATGAAAGCAATAAGGAAAATTTGCATAAGTCGCCAAAGGAAATATAATGTTTCATTCTTAAAAAATAAGAGATAACTTCCGAGTAAAAATAAATTAATACAAAAGAGGACCAAAAATAGTTTCAGATTTCTATTAGTAAGTTTAAAGCCTTCTTTAATTACTCTTACAATTGTCATTTTGCTTTCCTTGCTATCTTTTTAACGTACAGCACATAAACGCATCTACTCATAACGCACTATAGAATTTCTATCTCATAATCTGTAAGGGAGATATTTCTATTCTGCTCTATAAAATGGACTACCTTAGAAAGGATGCGATTTGCTTGGGCCTTATCATTCGTCACACAGGCCAAGCCCAGAGTGGCTCTCTGCCAGAGATCCTGTTTTTCCACCTCAGCAATAGAGACGTTAAATCTATTCTTTACTCTCTCCTTTATACTCTTGATGATCTGTCTCTTCCCTTTCAGGGAATTCACTCCCGGGATATGTAATTCAATTCGCGCTATGCCAATTATCATTCTCTCACCTATTCTCTCTTCTCTTCTTCCACCTTATAGGCCTCTATGATGTCTCCTTCTTTTATATCGTCAAAGTCTCCCAGACCGATGCCACACTCAAATCCTTCCTTCGCTTCCTTAACATCTTCCTTAAAACGCTTAAGGGAATTAATGTTTCCCTCATAGATTACTTTTCCTCCCCTCAATAGTCTCACCTTGGCGTTCCTTATCATATTCCCTTCTTTTACATAGGAGCCGGCAATCATTCCTTTGGGGATCTTGAATATCTGGCGTACCTCTGCCCTTCCCAAGATTACTTCTTTTAGCTTGGGGGCAAGCATTCCCTTCATGGCCTTCTCAACATCCTCTATTGCCTCATAGATGACATCATAGGTCCGGATGTCAACATTTTCCTCTGACGCAAGGCTTTGGGCGCCCGGTTCACTGGAGACATGAAAACCGATAATCACAGCATCCGAGGCTGAGGCTAAGATAACATCCGATTCATTGATTGCCCCTACCCCCCTATGGATGACGTTTACCCTCACCTCTGCACTCGATAAAGATTCGAGGGAATCGCTCAGGGCTTCAATGGAACCCTGGACATCCCCCTTAATGACGAGAGAGAGTTCTTTCAATCTTCCTTCCTCTATCTGCCTATAGAGACCCTCCAGGCTAATGTGGGCTGGTTTGGCTAATTCTAAAACCTTTGCTTTCTCCTGCCTCTTCTCTGCTATCTCACGCGCCTTAGTCTCGTTTTTCACCACCTCAAAGGTATCCCCTGCCTGGGGAACTTCAGAGAGACCAGAGACCTCAACTGGTATAGAAGGTCCGGTCTCTTCCACTTCTCTCCCTAGATCGTCGGCTAATGTTCTCACCTTTCCAGAATAGTCTCCAACCGCCAGGATGTCCCCCGCCCTCAGGGTTCCGCTCTGGACTAAAACTGTGGCCACCGGCCCCTTTCCTTTATCCAGTCGGGCTTCGATGACCGTCCCTTTTGCGGGAAGGGTGGGATCGGCCGTCAATTCCAGCATCTCCGCCTCCAATAAGAGCATCTCCAATAATTCATTGATGCCCTTCTTCTCCTTAGCAGAGACCTTGGCCACAATGGTTTTTCCTCCCCACTCTTCAGGCGTCAGATTATAATCCCTCAGCTGCCTCTTTACCTTCTCCGGATCAGCATTGGGTAGGTCGCACTTATTTATGGCAACTACCATGGGTACCTTTGCTGCCCGGGCATGGTCAATGGCCTCTATGGTTTGGGGCATGATCCCATCATCTGCCGCCACCACTAGAACAACGATATCCGTCACCTGTGCCCCCCTGGCCCGCATGGCAGTGAAGGCCTCGTGCCCCGGGGTATCTAAAAAGGTTACTTTACCCTTTTCCAATTCCACTTCATAGGCTCCGATATGCTGGGTAATCCCTCCCGACTCTTGGGCAATGATATCACTCTCTCTTATAGCATCCAGGAGGAGGGTCTTTCCATGGTCCACATGGCCCATGATGGTGACCACTGGTGGTCGAGG
>JAUWXM010000024.1 GCA_030616365.1 bacterium
ATAGACCGCTCCTTTCAGTCGCAGAAATTGATTAATTCTAAAAAGTGTTCCTATGGGGTCCTCAAGATGCTCAATGACCATGTTCATAATGACCAAATCGAAATATTCTTTAGGCAGTTCTATTTCTAATAAAGAGCCAGCAATAATATTCAGATTATAACGGTCTCGACCATATCGAGCTGCAGGCTCAAAATATTCTATTCCTTTCGCCTGCCAACCACAATCTCGGGCAGCATATAGAAAGCCTCCCGAAGCACAACCGATCTCCAATAAACGATTAGTCTTTCTATATCCTTCGAATTTCTTAAGGTATTTCTTATAGTAGTTCTGCTTGTCTGGAGAATACCCCTTTTTGGTGTAATAATCGGCACCAGTTTCCATGATAGCAGGGTTCAATTCTTCAGCCGACTTCGGTCGGGGATTAAGATAGATTAGACCACAATGCTGACAGTACACCCAAGAGAAGCCATCAACCTCTACTAAAGGACGCGTCTCATCCCGGTGACACAGGTTACATTTGACATAGATAGACTGGCTCATTTATTCTTACCTTTTCGAAAACAATTCCCTCATCTTAGGGTAGATTGAGGCAGTAAAATTATGGGAATAAATAAAGAGCCTTCTCTTAAACCAGCTGAGATCTCCTCTCTTCACTTCAAACCTCTTGAGATACATAGGGTCGGTGCCAGAAGTATTTGCTCCTGGCTGGGTAGTTACTGCTCCTTGATAGCTACACTCTCTGGCCCATTTCACTAGTTCATCATCATATGCTCCGCCTGGCCAGGCGATGAATCTACATTTTCTATTTAGTCTCTTTTCTATGATATCCTTAGAGAGTAGTAGTTCTTTCTTAACTCTTTCCTTTCTTTTTTCTAAAGTTTCATAACTATCCTTTAATTTATTCCCTGCCCGATGATCGTCTACTATCCCGTCCAATTCTTTCTTCCAATCCTTCTTTTCAAAGAACCTCTCTCCCCCCTTTCGCGAAACATATTCTGCCAGTCTATCTCTTAAGCCCTGATCATTAAAATATCTTCGCCCTGCCAGAGATGGCTTATCCTCATATATGGGAATGCCTAATCTTGTATCTCCATCTGTAAGCCAGCCTATTCTCCACCTCTTTCCCTGATTGTAGTCAACAATCTTATCATCAACATAACAGTAACTATGAAGATGACTATGGGACTGAATATCTATGAGACCGCTCCCAAACATCTCCTTCGCTTCTTGCCAGGTAATATGATCATCTGAACCTTCAAGATTTCTGATACATCTTAGATTACTCTGATAGTGATCGGAGATTCTGGGAAGCCCTTCTTTCTTAACTTTCCCCTTCCAGAGATCCTCTAAGTTAGGGCGATAAAAATTGGGTTTATCTTTAATGCGAGAGGTAATGACAAAGATGGTCGCCTTTAGATTATACTTCTTCAATATGGGGTAGGCATAGACCCAGTTATCAAGATAGCCGTCATCAAAGGTAATGGCTACCCTTCTCTTTTCTTTTCCCTCTTTCAAAGAAACGATTAACTCATCCAGAAAAAGGGTCTGGTAATTTTTTCTTGCCAGATATTCCATTTGGTTATCAAAATCATCTGGGGGAATGGTAAACCTGTCTTTTAATTCGTTCACGTGATGATACATCAAAATCGGGATACTCACTTCCCTCTAACTCTCAACTTTAGGACCTTGAAGAGATAGGTTACCAAGATCCTCCAGCCAATCTTAGAAGCGCCGGATTTCCGATCCCGAAAGAGAATGGGAATCTCCTTAATTCTGAAATTCTTCTTATAACATCTGAAGAGCATCTCAGAAAGGAGGAAAGGATCCCGCGCCTTGAGACTCTCAATATCTATAGCCCTTAGGACTTGTCCCCGATAACAACGGTAGCCAGAGGTAGGGTCTGTAACTTTGAATCCTAACAGGACCCTAACATAAATGGCGGCCAGTCTGGTAATCAGGCGTCTTAAAAATCCCCTTCCTACCTCTCCCCCTCCAGGAAGAAGACGAGAGCCAATGACCACATCACAATCCTTTATCTTTTTCAAGAACTCTGGGATATATTTTGGATCGTGGGAAAGATCGCCATCCATCTCAACAACATAATCTGCTTTATTCTCTAAGGCATGTTTAAATCCTGCGATTCCTGCCAGGCCCCGCCCTCTCTCAAGGGTCCTTCTTAAGAGATGCAGTTTGGAATTCTTCTTAGCATAATCTTCCACAATCTTCCAGGTGCCATCCGGAGAGTTATCATCTACCACCAGGATCTCGATATTTTCCTTAAGATTCATGATCTCATCAAGTAAAGGAATAATGTTTTCTCTTTCATTATAGGTAGGAATAATGACCATAACTTTCATACAATTTCTCTCCGTTCCCTACTCTCTTACTCTTCTGCTTTCTCACTTTCTCACCTGCTCACTTTCTCACTTGCCTACTCTCCTACTATCCTCTAGTAGTTCCTTTACTGCTCGAAATACAGTATCGGGACTGATGCTTTCCATACAGTTGGGATGTTTGTCGCAGGTTTCTTTATAGCAACAGAGGCACTCCATATCAGGAATTATCTTTTCCCCTCTTCCATAGAGTTCAATCTCAAAAGAGGAAGTAGGGCCAAATAGGGCGACTACTTTTTTCTTCAAAGCAACTGCAGCGTGCATCGCTAAGGTATCACCAGTTACCACTAAGTCACAGAGGTTTAGAAGGGCGAGAAATTCTCTTAAGGTATTCTCATGACCGGTATCAATAAGAGGAACTTTTGACCGTTCCATAATCTCCTTGTTTCTCTCTATTTCTCCTCTTTCGCCGAATAATAGTATCCTAGTATTCTTTATCTCTTTATCTACTCTTTCAATGAGTTTCAGATACCCTTCTATAGTCCACTTCTTGAGTTCCCATCTTCCTCCGGCACCAGTAGCTAATCCAATAATTTTCCTTCCCCTCAAACCATGTTTCTTGGTAAACTGGTTAGCAAAATCCTTCTTTCCTTTCCCCAGATTGATAACCGGTTTCTCTTTCTTAAATCTAAGACCTATGATCTCAAAAATAATCTCCTGATAGGTCTTTTTATTCTTTCTCTTTAGATCATCGAAGACTCCCATCTGATACCATTCCCTGGCCCCACGGTTAAAGGGAAAGACACTTCCTATTTCACTTAGGCCAAATCCTATTTTTTTCTTTGCCCAAGCAAAGGAAGCCAGGGAAGCACTCCGGGGTAAAGAGTCGAGATTAATGACCAGATCGAAATGTTCTACTTTCAAACGAGTAAGTGCCTCTGTGCCATAGGAAAGGATACGATCGAGATAAGGATTATTCTCGAGTAACTCTTTTGACTCCTCATCCACAACCCAGGTAATTTGGCTTCCCTTATACCTCTTCTTCAAAGCCTCCAAGATAGAGGTAGTCCTCAAGACATCTCCCATAGCCCCTAACTTGATAATGAGAATTGTTCTCTTAATGGGATCATAATATTTGCAGTCAGAACACTTGACTTCTTCTTCTTTGTGATATTTGCAGGGACGATCCCCTAAGAAGTGGCGACAATCTGATCTTACAATATATTCATCCACCGAATAATCCTCCTTGATAATTATAGCAACGATAGATAGAGAAGGCCTTTATCAATTGCTCATTGCGATAGATCTCGCAGGGTTCTTCTTCTTCTTTAAAAGATTTAAAATGAGAAAGGATACCTGAGGCCTTATCATAATTCTCTGGAGTAACAAAGATAGCATTCCTTCCCATTAAAAAGTCAGCCCTCCCCCAATAATCATATCTATTCTCTCCGTCCAGATCATAAGTCTGATATTTCTTATCAGTATAAAAAGCGAGGGCACTTGCTAATTGATGTCTGGGAGCAAAGATGAATGTCTCCTTTCCCATTTCATCTTTTATCTCACTCACCCTTTTTCCCAATCGGTCCCAGCCATATAACCTGTTTGTGGGATCTATCTTGGGGGGAAGATGGAGGATGGCGGGATAATGTGCCAGAGCAGTCAGGAGGAAACTGGAGAGGAAGATAAGGAGTATGAGAAATACTTTTTTCCCTTTTCTTTTTATCTTAAATATTAATCCCGTAAAAGCAATTAGAGCCGCAAAATAACCTACGGCCGGCCAGTTGGCCTCCACTTTGGAACGCAGGCTGGTAAGAAGGAAGAAAAAAAGGATGGGCAGAGAGAAGCAAGAGAGAAGTAAAAGGTTATCTCTCTTTTTCCTTATTCCTAAACTAAAGCTTTTTACCATACCCCAGAGAAGGCCAAAGAAGAGAAAGGGGGAGATGATTCCTGCCTGAGCGCCAAGATAATCCCCCAGATTACGGAAGAGAGTTCCTCTTTTAGAAAAGCCATGGCTCAATTGTTTAGTAAAGGAGACCCAGTTATGCTGATAATTCCAAATAATTACTGGGGTAAATATTAAAAGAGCAATGACTAAAGCAAGATAGGGCTCCTTATACCTGAACCATCTCCTGTTTTTACTAGACAATAGCAAAAAAAGTAAAGCACAGGGCAGGAAGAGAATCATGTTGTATTTACTTAAAAAGCCTAAACCTAAAGTAATACCTAAAAGATACCACAGATATCTATTTCCCTTTTTTATTACCCAATAGAAAAGATAGAAGGTAATTACCCAAAAAAAGACTAGGGGGGCATCCGGCGTAATGATTATTCCCCCGATAGAGAAACCGGGCATAATATTTAAAAGAAGGGCGGAGAAGAAACCTATTCTTTCGCTTTTGAAGATATCTGTAGCAAGAAGATAGATAAAGATGCTTATTCCCAGAGTAATTAAAGCTGAAGTAAGTCGTACAGTAAATTCACTACTTCCCAAGCGTGTAAAGAGAAAGATGAGATAGGCAACTAGAGGAGGATGATCATAATAGGATAAGGCAAGATTTCTTGACCAATCCCAGTAATAGGCTTCATCTGGACAAAGGTTTACTCTTCCAATATAGAAAAGACGAAATATAGTAAGCGATATGAGTAGAATGAAAAAGAGGATACGATACTTCTTCAAATCTCTCTTTTCCTCTTTTTTAATAATTCTCGGTAGAGGTTTTCTATCTTGTCTATCATAGTCTCTTGGCTAAATTTCTCTTCTATTAGTCTTCGCCCGTTCTTGCCCAATCTCTTGGCCTTCTCCCTATCCTCTAATAGTTCAAGTATTGCCTTGGCTAAAGCCTTACTATCAGCAGGAGGAATTAATAACCCAGTCTTATTATGTTTGATAAGCTCTGGGATTCCTCCTACATTAGTTGCCACCACCGGTCTCTCTATGGCTAAGGCCTGAGCGATTGCCTGACCGAATGCTTCCCGTAAAGAACAGAGAACAAAGACATCCAAGCGGGCTAATATATCTGGAATGTCTTCTCTTAATCCAGGCATAAATACTCTATCGCTTAATCCTCGCCTTTTTACTTCTTGGGCTAAGGTATCTCCTTTCGGTTCGTAACCCACAATCAAAAATTTTACCTCTGGTCTTATCCTTAATATCTCCTGAGCTGCCTCTAAAAAGTAGGGGAAGCCTTTTTCTGTTCTTATGATGCTTACGCTCCCCACAAGGGGGGTATCTTGACCTATACCCAGCTCTTTTCGAATATTACCTTGTACTTTATCCGGACTAAATCTATCCAAGTCCACTCCCGTAGGAATGGAAACGACTTTCTCTGCTGGAAAGCGGTTTATCTCGATCATATCCCTTCTTATCGCTCCCCCAATAGTGATAATCGTATGGGATAATTTATAAACAATATTAAAAGGATGGTTTGATATAGGAATAGTGACATGGCGAGTTCTAAGAAGGATTGGTCGGTGAGCCAGACGGGCAGCCAAGGAAGCAATCCAGGAATCTTTTGAGGAATGAGTATTAACGATATCTACTCTTTCTCTCCTTATGAGAGTAAAGAGTGAGAAGAAGGCTTTGGGAATATCCCTATTCTTCATCCTTATTTCTCTTACCTCAACCCCCACCTCCTTAGCATGCTTTCCCAAGAGACTTCCCGGCTGAACGGCGAGGATTACCCGATGGCCTCTCTTCTTAAACTCTACGGCTTCAGCAAAGGTTCTTCTCTCTTGACCTCCCCATCTCTTGGCAGATTCGGTATGTAAAATGGTGAGCATACTTACTCCAATTGCTTGCGGAACCATTGCACTGTCTTCTCTAGTCCTTTTTCGAAACCAACCTCTTCCTTATAGCCAAGCGCTTCTTCTGCCCTGGAGATGTCCGCCTGGGAATGTCTGACATCCCCCGGCCGGGGATGAGTATATAGGGGTTGGGTATCCATATTCATCAACTTATCTAAATTCTTCACTAGTTCATTCACTGTAATTTTCTTTCCGCAGGCGATGTTGAAGATCCCTCCTTTAACCTTTGAAGTAGTGGCCAATAGATTTGCACCTACCACATTGGAAACATAGGTGAAGTCCCGGGACTGCTCCCCATCCCCATAGATGGTGGGCCTTTTCCTTTTTAACATAGAAGAGATGAACTTGGGGATGACTGCTGCATACTGAGAGGTAGGGTCCTGCCTGGGACCAAAGACATTGAAGTAGCGAAGGCTTACAGTCTCCAGCCCATATAAAGAGGTAAAGAGCTTAGAATATTCTTCGCCTGCTAACTTGCTCAAGGCATAGGGGGAGAGGGGAGAGGCTCTGGCATCCTCTTTCTTGGGTAGCTGAGGAGTGTCTCCATATACTGAGGAAGAAGAAGCATAGACCACCTTTTTCACCTCTGCTTCCTTCGCTGCCATCAAGATATTCAAAGTGCCTGAGACATTTACCTCATTGGTAGTTATGGGATCCTTAACAGATCGAAGAACAGAAGGCAGAGCGGCCTGATGTAAACAAAAGTCTATTTCTTTCATCGCTTCCTTAACAACTCTTAAATCCCTTATATCTCCCTCAATTAAATCAATCTCTTTCAAAAAAGGGGTAATATTCTCTCTTTTGCCAGTAGAAAAGTTGTCCAGGACCCTTACCTTCTCTTTTCTTTTAAGAAGTTCCTCTACAATATGGGAGCCGATGAATCCCGCTCCACCAGTGACTAAATAGAAGACCATCAGATTAGTTTTTTAATCTCCTTTTTGATCTCTTGGGCTATCTTGGGATTCTTCTTTAAGAAGCTCCTCACCCCTTCTCTTCCCTGGCCGACCTTACTTTTCTTGTAAGAAAACCAAGCCCCGGATTTCTTGATAATTCCCTTTTCTAAACCAAGATCGATGAGGCAGCCCTCTTTTGATATTCCCTTGCCATAGATGATGTCAAATTCCGCTCTCCTGAAAGGAGGGGCGACCTTGTTCTTGGCGATCTTGACTACTGTGCGATTACCAATGATATTCGGCCCCTCCTTTATGGGGCCGATCCTTCTGATATCCATTCTCACTGTGGAGTAGAACTTAAGCGCTCTTCCCCCCGGTGTGGTCTCGGGAGAACCATACATCACCCCGATCTTCATCCTTATCTGATTGATGAATATCACACAGGTCTTGGATTTTGAGATTACGGAGGTTAATTTCCTTAGCGCCTGTGACATGAGCCGGGCCTGCAGCCCTACCTGGGCATCCCCCATCTCTCCCTCAATCTCTGCCCGAGGAACCAGAGCGGCAACAGAATCAATGACAATGACATCAACGGCACCACTGCGAACCAGAGCCTCAGTAATCTCTAACGCCTGCTCCCCAGAGTCTGGCTGAGAAATTAAAAGATGATCTAAATCCACTCCTAGCTCTTTGGCATAGGCCGGGTCCATGGCATGCTCCACATCGATGAATGCTGCCTCCCCTCCCATCTTCTGGGCCTCAGCGATGATATGTAGAGAAAGGGTAGTCTTTCCCCCTCCCTCTGTCCCAAAGAGTTCTATCACCCTCCCCCGGGGAACACCGCCGATGCCTAAGGCTAAATCAAGGGGCAGGGCTCCAGTAGGAATGGCCTCTATCTTCTCTAGCGGTCTTTCCTTAGTGAGGCGCATTATAGCCCCCCCTCCGTACTTCTTCTCAATCTGCTCTAAGGCTAAACCCAGTGCCTTCTCTCTCGCCCTTTCAATCTTCTCCTCTTTCTCAACCATCTCATTCCCTCCTTATCTCATTCTTCTTTCTGTTAATCTTCTTAAGTATCTCTCCCTTCTCCTTTTTTGCTCGGCTATTTCTTTTGCCCTGCTCCCCTTTGTCCGGTCCAGAATGCTCCTTGCCCGAGAAGCAATCTGGCTATTTTTATCCGCCAAGCTGAGCGCCCTCTCTGCTTTAAGATAAGCAGTGCTTGCTAGGCCTCGGCGGTGATAACTTTCTCCTTCTTCAAGGTATTGTCTTGTCAGGGCCTTCACCATCTGTTCCCGAATCCCCTTCTCTTTATAAACTAAGGCCAGAATATAGTAGGCATCCTCACATAGAGAATCTAACTCTATTGCTTTTTTGAGCTCGATCATCGCCTCATCATAAAGGCCGTGAAGGTAATACCAGTTCCCGAGACCCAGATGAGCTTGGCTAGAACCAGGATCTAATCTTATTGCTTCCTTGAATTCGTACATTGCTTTCTGGTCCTCTCTTACTTCCATATAAACTAATCCCAAACAGGTGTGGGCATCTACCAATTTCGAATCCAGATTTATTGCTCTCTTCAACTCCTCTATAGCAAAGGGGTATTGGCCATACTTATAATAGGTAATCCCATATTTAAGATAGAAGGAAGCATCGGGCGGTCTTCTCTTATAGCGTTTCAACTCTCTCTGGGCTTTAGCAACTAATTCTTTGATCTCTTTCTCTTCTCTTATCTCCAGTGCTTTTTTGAGTAGTTCCAGCGCTTTTTGATACTCATCCTGCTGATAATAGGTTATCCCCCTATTGCGATAGAGGATAAAGAGGGTATTCCTTATCTTCTTCTCCTTTTTACTCTTGAGGGCTAAGGCTTCTTCATATTCTGTAATGGTCTCTTCTTCTTTACCAACGCTTAAATAATAGTTCCCCAGTTGATAATGGGCCTCTGCAATTCTGGGATTAATTCTTATTACTTCCTTGAATTCTAAAGTAGCTAAGCCAGGGTAGCTCCTCTTCTGGTAGCGGAAGGCGAGCTCCCAATGGGCACGAATATCGTCTGGTCTCTTCTCTACTTCCCTCTCTAATTCACTTATACTCTTTTCCAGAAACTGAACCCCCGGGTAATCAGGAGTGATTTCGGTTGCCTTCTTAAGCTCTTCTATCGCCTCCCTATATTTGCCTTTCTTATAATAAAGAACCCCCAAGTTATTATAGGCATCAGCATAATGGGGGTCTATCTTTAAAGCCTTCTGATAGGAGAATATTGCCTGGTCATAGGTAGCTACATGGTCATCATAATCGCAGCCCTTGCTGAACCACTCATAGGCACTTAACTTATCTGTCGGCTTTCTCATAATGCGCTTCTTCACTTTAGTCTTCACCCTGATCTCCAGGGTATCTGCGGTGGCAAAAGTCAAATGATCCTGCAACTTGAATATATCACTCAGACTTCCCGTGACCATGGTGGACTTCAGGATCCTTCCCGTCTCCACCTCTACCATGCGCGCTGTTATCCTAATCTCTTCATCAGATATCTGAAAAGCCCCCACTACCAGAAAATCAACATCCAATATCCGAGCAACCTTTTCATATAGTCCGGTCTCCATACGCATCCTTAAGTGCTCCAAAACTTTCCTTATCTCACTATGCTCCACTACCTCTAATTCACCGATCTCCTTGAGCTTATGAGTAAGGGTTTCAGCGATACCGATGGAAAGCCAGTCAATCCCCCTTTCCCCAGTCAGATTTCTAAAATCCATAACCGCCACTCTCTTCTTGGCAGCAGAGGCTGGAAAACTAATTAAAAGGAGTATGGAGATTAAAAGAATTAATAAAAATGGCTTCTTCATCTCTCCTTTCTCTTCAATTCCGCGATGCGTTCTCGTGCCTTTTGGGCCCAGACGCTATCGGGATAGTTCTTAATAATCTTCTGGTACTCCCTGAGGGCCAAATCATACATCTTGTTCATCTCGTAGTTCTGGGCTAAGGAATAGAGGGCCCTTGCCTCGTCTTTAACTGCTACCCTTCTCTTGGCCTGACTAATCGCCTTCCGGGCTACAAATGGCTCCCCCTGAGCCAAAAACTTATGCCACTCTCTATCCAGTGCTTGATAATCTAAGTGGAAGACCTCTTCCAACGCCTTATCAATAGAGGTCCTCTCTCCCAGCTTTTCTAGGAGTTTACTTACTCCTTTCAGGCTATAGCGTCCTATGAGATACTTGGTAGCGGTATAGGCCTCATAGTAAGCCAGGTTTACCAGCTCTGTATCCCCTGTTTGGAATAGGGGTGTTATTCGTTTTAAGGGAACGAGGGTATTTTCTTTCAGACTCTGAGTCAACACCTCCAATCTCTTCTCGTCCTTCTCCCGATCCTCTTCATAGCTTTTATCTTCATACCGGGCCAATCCCTCATGGAGCCAGGAAGGACAGTTATCCTTTGTCTTACCATGGATTACATGATGGGTATATTCATGGACCAGGGTGCGCTTAAAATGTTCTGCCTCGTCCAATTCTATGGATAGCGGTATTCGAATCTTACCATCATATATTCCCCCACTCCAGTAATGAGTATCAGTGACATAGCGAAATTTTTCTTTAGAGGGGTAAATGATACATGCCGTCTTTTCTTGAGGATAATAACTTAAATCAGTACCCACCTTCTTATAGGCTTTCTCCAGGGCCTCCAAGATTTCAGGGGCTTCATATTCACTTTCCTCAGTCCCCTCAAATTTAAGGATAAAATGAGCGCTCTCTTTTTTTAAAAATTTACTTTCTATTTTTTCTTCTCGCTTCTTTCTACCTAATTTATTTCTATCTAATTTCTCTCTGGCCTTGACATCCAGGGGACTAATTTCAAGTAGCTTCTGGTAAGTCTCCTTTGCCTTTTGAGGCATGTTATTCTTAGTATAAGCAGTGGCTAACCAGTGATACACTCCAATCAGCCATTCCCTTACTTCCTCATCTTCAGAGACATCGTATTCATCCTCAACCTCCTCTATAGCATCCTTAAACTCTTCAATAGCTTCTTCATATTTGCCCTTTTTCATATAAGCTATCCCATCCGCTACATCATCAGCTACATCAGCCTGAAGAGGTAAGGATAATAGGCCAAAAACTAAGATAAGGAAAAACACAAGGAATCTTTTTTGGTTCATCATTCTTCTTCACTCCTTAGATTTATCTCTTCCAATGTAGTATAGACCGGGCCCTGAGGTCTTAATTCACTCTTCACAATGGATATCTTAGCTACTCCCATGTTTCCCAGGTTAGTGACCCTATTTTTAGTAAGAATCTCTGTTAATCTCTCTCTTCCATTGAGAGACTTCATTCTCCCCAGTGTGAGGTGAGGGCTGAATTTTCTCTTCTCTCTATCAAAACCGATCTTGGCTAGGTTCTCTTCTATATTAAAGGCTATTCTTTTTAATTCTTCTTTTCCCTTATCTATTCCCACCCAGATTACTCTGGGATACTTTATCTTGGGAAAAGCACCCAGGCCAGAGACACTTATCTCAAAGGGGGCAAAGGGTTCCATGGTTTCTCTCGTAACTATTTTCACCTTCTCTAATTCCTCTGGGGTAATGTGACCTAAGAACTTCAGGGTGAGATGGATATTCTCTGGCTTCACCCATTTAACCTGAGCACTGGTTTTCTTTAATTCTTCCTGTAGCTTACTAATATTCGATAATATCTCTGGGGTCAGCTTTATCGCAATGAATGTCCTGATCTTCTCCACACTTACTCCAAATAGTTTACAGTAACCAGTTAACAGTTTACAGCAAAATTAATTACTGGTTACTGTTCGCTGGTTACTGGTTACTTTAGTAAATGTCTTCTCACCATATTTAAAGCAGTATTGGCTGCCTTGGCCTTGATTACCCCTCTTGCTCCCCGGAACTTGAACTCTTTTACCTCTATCTTATTCTTATGGGCCAGAGCAATATAGACTAGACCAATGGGTTTTTCTTCTGTGGCACCGGTAGGACCAGCGATGCCGGTAATTCCCAATCCAAAGTCTGACCTGGCAATCTTCTTTATCCCCTTCGCCATTTCAAGCGCTACTCTTTCACTCACCGCCCCATACTTCTCCAGAGTGGTCTTCTTTACTCCCAACCGATCTCTCTTTATCCTATTGTTATAAGCCACTACGCTTCCCAGAAAATAATTGGAGGAACCAGGAACATTGGTCAATCTATGGGAAATAAGTCCCCCGGTACAGGACTCGGCAACTGCAATGGTCTTCTTGCGCATATATAGTAAATATCCCACGACCTCTTCCAAGGTCTGCTTGCTCGTCCCGAAGATATAGTTTCCCAAGCGTTTGCTGATTCTTTTCTCTATCCCGGTATTCAGCTTCTCTGCTATTTTCTCATCCCCGGCCTTTGCTATTAATCTAATATCGACGATATTCTCATGGGCCAAGAGAAAGACTTGGGGGTTCTTGCTCCTCTTCATAATATCCTTCAGTTTTTCTGCCACCTTTGATTCTAGAAGGCCGGTAGTACGCAGAATGAGGGATTTAATGACCTCTCTTACTTTGAACCTTTCCTTGAGGTAAGGGAGGGTTTCTTCTTCAAACATGGGAACCAGCTCATTGTATGGGCCAGGGAGGGCAATGATTATCCTGTTCCTGGTTTCTAAAATGAAGCCTGGAGCAATACCTACTCTGTTTTTCAGGGGATGAGAATCCCTGGGGAGGAAGGCCTGCTTTATATTATCCGAAGGCATAGGCTTCCTCTCCTCTTTGAACTTCCCCTCAATCTCAGAAAGGATCTCCTCATTGAGAATCAGTTGCTCCTCTACTGCTTTGGCGATTACTTTCTTAGTAATATCATCCGGCGTGGGGCCCAGTCCTCCAATAGTGATTACCATTTTAACCCGCCTCAAAGCTTCTTCTAAGGAAGAGGCGATGTCTTTCTCGTCATCCCCGACGGTGATCTCTCTTTCAACCTCTATTCCTATTTCGGTCAACCTTTTAGCAAGATAGGGAGTATCGGTATCTATTATTTCGCCGAGGAGATGTTCAGATCCAATAGAGATTATCTCAGCATTCATTCCTATCACCTATAAGGAGATATCGGTTAGCTTGTTGGCCAGTTACCCAGTTGGCCAGTTAAAACAGAAAAAACTGGTAAACTGGTAAACCGGAAAACTGGTTAACTATTTAAACAAATTGTCTAATTATCTGCATGATTAGATTGGCATAGACCCCGGCCAAGAGGTCATCGCACATCACTCCCCAGCCGCCGGGCAGCTTCTCCAATCTTCTTAAGGGGAAGGGCTTCAGGATATCAATCACTCGAAAGACCAGGAAGACAACGACAATGAACTTGAATCTGAGGGGAATTAGAAACATAGCGATTAAAAAGCCGACAATCTCGTCAATGACAATTCTCTTACTATCCTTCTCCTTGAAGAAGTAGATGGTGGCCTTATTCGAGATCCATATTCCGAAGAAGGCGAGGGCAATGAGAATCAAAAGATAAGGAAGCCAGGAAAGACGATACATCCCGAGATAGATAATGACCCCAATAAGACTCCCTGCAGTTCCCGGAGCAATAGGAGTATAGCCAGTATAGAATCCAGTTGCCAGAAATTTAACTAACCACCTCATCTTCTCTGTTTATTTCCTCCTCATTTTTTCTTCTCGTTTATTCGCGATAATTCGCGTTCTTTTTTAATTCGCGTTTAGTCAAGACCTCTCTGTGCTTTCTAACATAGAGGATGCCAGAAACAATAGTCATAATAACTGCCAGGCCTACTAAGGTATTGGGGGTATATCTTAATATCTGTAAGAAAAGAGGGGGAGCACTGATAGCGAAAGAGACAAAGGTCGACTTTATGGCGATGACTACTAAGGTGACACTTACTGCGATCATCTGGGTAGCGGTCTTATGCTTCCCCCACCTCCCAGCTGGGATGATTATCCCTTTAGAAGCGCCGATGAATCTCAAATGGGTGATCATAACCTCCCTGGCCAGGATGATAATTACCATCCAGGCCCAGACTTCCCCTAGGGCAACGAAGCAGATGAGAGCTCCCAGAACGATTATCTTATCCGCTAAGGGGTCCATAAACTTCCCA
>JAUWXM010000088.1 GCA_030616365.1 bacterium
AGATTAAAGAGGAAGAAGAACCTAACCATAAGCGTAGGCCTTCCCACCCTGAATGAGGCAGAAACCATCGCCACCGAGCTCATCGTGATTAAAAGCGAACTCATGGATAAGTACCACTTAATAGATGAATTAGCCATCGTAGATTCTGGCTCAACAGATAAGACCAGAGAGATTGCAGCAAAGTATGGAGCAGATGTCTATTTGACAGACGATTATTTAAAAGAGGAAGGAATCTATCGTGGCAAAGGAGAGACTCTCTGGAAGAGCCTCTATCTTTTAAAAGGAGATATTATCTTATGGCTCGATGCCGATATTAAGAACATCCATCCCAAGTTTGTCTATGGGTTATTGGGTCCCCTTCTAACTAATAGTCGAATAGGTTATGTCAAGGCCTTCTATGAGAGACCAATAAAGTTAGAAACAGAGAAGACCCTGAAGGCCTCTGGAGGAGGAAGGGTGACAGCACTTATGCTTCGTCCTATCTTCAATCTTTTCTTTCCCGATCTCTCGGGACTCATCCAGCCCTTAAGCGGGGAGTATGCCGGGAGGAGAGAAATATTGGAGAAGGTCCCCTTTTTCATTGGCTATGGAGTAGAGACAGGACTGTTGATCGACATCTATAAGAAGTTCGGCTTAAACTCCATTGCCCAGGTAGATCTGGATCAGCGCATCCACCGGAATCATACCCTTCCCACATTATCTAAGATGGCCTTCACTATCCTGCAGGTGGCTCTGAACCGTGCTGGGGATCTATGGAAACTAAAGATGTTAGAAGAATTGAATCCCAGAATGAGGCTCATTAAGAGGAAGAAAAAGAAATATTCCTTTGAGACCTTTGAGAAGAAGGTTGTGGAACGACCCCCCATGATTACCGTGAAAGCCTATCGGGAGAAGCAAAAGAGATCATAATAAAAAAGAACCCCCCACCACTTTCTAATCCTCATAGTTGGAACTCGGAAAGTGGTGGGGGGCTTTCTCTATCTAAGTCTTGATTATCTTCTTTTTTTCTTCTTTCTCTTCCTTGCCTTTTTCTTCTTTTTCCTTACAACCCTCTTTTTCTTTCTCTTTGCTTTCTTTTTCTTCTTCGCCTTCTTCTTTTTTCTTTTTGCCACTTTATCTCCCCCCTTTCTCTAAAAGTCTCATTTTAATTGTAATCTAATTTTTCTCCTTTGTCAAGTCTTTTTTGATTTTTCTTAAATTTACTGTTAAGATGAAAGAAAAGGAGAGCGAGGTGACCAAGATTATTCTGGTACGCCATGGGGAGACAGCCTGGACTCCAGTAAATAGGATTCAAGGCTGGCTGGATATAAAATTGAATGAGCAAGGGTTAAGACAGGCAAAAAGGATAGCAAAAGAATTGAAAAGAAAGAAGTTAAAGGCCATCTATTCCAGTGAACTCTCCCGTGCTTATGAGACAGCGAGAATCATTGCCCGAACGCACAAATTGAAAGTAAAGAAGGATATTAACCTAAATGAACTTAACCAAGGAAAGTGGCAAGGGCTTCTGGTAAAAGAGGCCAGGAGAAGGTACAAGGAACTTTACCGAAGATGGGAAGAGGAACCCCTAAGCGTCAGGCCTCCCGGAGGAGAAAGCATCCTGGACCTTTACGAAAGGGCGCTTCATGTTTTAAGAGAAATCACCAAGAAATATCCCAAAGGGAGGGTAATCGTCGTGGGGCATAAGGTAATAAATACGGTAATAAAATGTTATTCTCTAGGAATAAATCTCTCTAACGTCTGGAAACTATTACCCAAGGAAGCAAGCTGGGAAGAAATTGAAATTTCGGAGGTTTATCATGTCTAAACCAAGAATTGCTATCGTTCATTATTCCTCTCCTCCAGTAATCGGAGGGGTGGAGTTCGTCTTGGAGGCTCATGCCAGAGAGATGCTTAAGCATGGCTATGAGGTGAAGGTTATTGCGGGAAGGGGAGAAAGATTCCATAAGAAGATCCCGGTTGTTATTATCCCCGAGGCGGATTCTCTCTCAAAGACGAATAAGCGAATAAACGCGGAACTCGAGAAGGATATAGTGAGTGCCAAATTCCATCGAGCAACTGAGAAAATCTACAGGAAACTAACTCAAGGGTTAAAAAATGTCGACCTTACCATCATCCATAATGTCCTGACCATGCACTTCAACCTCCCCTTCACCGCCGCCTCAGAGAAATATATCAGAAAACATCCCAAGAAGAGATTCATCGTTTGGTGTCACGATGCTACCTTCAATGATCCGGTTTATAAGAAGAAGACCAAGAATAAATACCCCTGGAATATGATCTCCAAGCCCATTCCAAAAGTAAGGTATGTTGCTATCTCTAAAGAGCGCCAGAGGCAGCTCTCTCACCTCTTCAAGGTCAATCCCAAGAAGATAACCGTGGTCCCTGATGGAATCGACCACAGAAGCTTCTTAGATTTAAATGAAAAGGCCCTGGAAGTCTTCAAGAGATTTAATCTCTTGAATCAGGACCTGGTTATGCTTCTGCCCACCAGGATGGTGAAGAGGAAGAACCTGGAACT
Source organism: bacterium (assembly GCA_030616365.1). GTDB lineage: Bacteria > UBP18 > UBA7526 > UBA7526 > UBA7526 > JAUWXM01. The sequence continues at coordinate 2,519 of JAUWXM010000088.1, forward strand.
GGCAATAGAGATTACTAAAGAATTGAATAAAAGACTCGGGAGCGCTTTAATTATTACCGGGCCTCCGGACCCCCACAATATCGATTCCATGAGGTATTATCGCTCTCTAAAAAACTTAAGGGATAAATCCAGGATGAAGAGGAAGGTTATTTTTCTCTATGAGGAGGGAATAAAGGTAGGATATTCTATGCTAAAAAGCCTCTATCTATTGTGTGATATGCTCCTATTTCCCAGTACCCAGGAAGGCTTCGGTATTCCCCTTTTAGAATCTGGATTGGCTAACCTTCCTGTGGCTTGTGCCAACATCCCTTCCCTAAAAGAAGTGGGAGAGAAAGATGTTCACTATCTTGACTTAAAGAAGAGCCCCAGAGAACTTGCCTCAGGGATAATTAAGTATTACCGAAGACAGCCCACCATCCCTATGTTCAAGAAGGTATTGAGGAACTATACCTGGGAATCCATCTTCACTCAGAGAATAGAACCGCTGTTGAAAAAGTAGGAAAGTTATGGATACTGAGAAAATTAGGAACTTTTCTATTATTGCCCATATCGATCATGGGAAGAGCACCTTAGCAGATAGACTATTGGAATATACTAAGACCCTCCCTCCCAGAAAGATGAGGGAACAGGTACTGGATGAGATGGAACTGGAGAGGGAGAGGGGGATTACCATAAAGGCCAAGGCAGTAAGGCTAAAATATAAGGACTATATCTTAAATCTCATAGATACCCCGGGCCATGTGGACTTCTCCTATGAGGTCTCCAGGTCTCTCGCTGCCTGTGAGGGAGTCTTATTGGTTATCGATGCCAGCCAGGGGGTTCAGGCTCAGACCTTAGCCAACGCCTACTTAGCAAAGGAGGCGGGTCTCGCCATCATTCCCATCATAAATAAGATAGACCTTCCCAATGCCCGGCCAGAGGAGACAGAGAAACAGATAAAAGATGTTCTGGGATTAAAGGATCCCATTTTTACCAGTGCTAAAGAGGGTTGGGGGACAGAGGATGTCTTAGAGGCAATAGTTGAGAGAATCCCGAAACCTATGGGGGAGATCAATAAGCCCCTTCAGGCCTTGATCTTCGACTCTATCTATGATCCTTATCGGGGGGTAGTGGTCTATATCAGACTCATTCAGGGCTCCGTCAAACCAAGAGATAGAATTAGGCTCATGGGGTCGGGAAGGGATTTTGAAGTGAATGAAGTGGGGATTTTCTCTCCAGAGATGAGAAAGGTAGAGGGACTCTTTCCAGGTGAGGTGGGCTATCTCATGGCGAATATAAAGAACCTTCAAGATGCCAAGGTGGGGGATACTATTACCAGCACTTTAAATCCGGCCCAGAAGCCCCTTCCCGGATATAAAGAGGTGAAACCCTTTGTCTTCGCCAGTCTCTATTCTGCAAGAAGCGAG
>JAUWXM010000017.1 GCA_030616365.1 bacterium
TCGCACAGAAATCTTTTCACCCTGAAGAATGATTTCAGCTTTTTCAAAAATTTCTTCATTTCATCCTCGTTTCACTCAGATAGTTTACAGTTTCCCCGCTCGGCCTTTGGCCTCGCTGTTTACCGTTAACCGTACACCGTAAACCGTAAACCCTATCTCGCTGGTTACTTTTACAATATTATCTTATTCAGGGGATATTCTACAATTCCGGCTGCTCCGGCCTCTTTCAGTTTGGGGATTAAATCCCTTACCACCTTCTCATCGATGATGGTGGTGACATCCACCCATCTGGGATCGCTCAAGGGAGAGACGGTTGGTCTCTGAAGAGCAGGAAGAATCTTCAATATCTTTTTAAGGTTCTTCTTTTTCACATTCATCATGAGCCCCACCTTGCCAAAGGCATTGATGGCTCCCTTCAAAAGGAGGGCAAGTTTTTCTACTTTCTTCCTCTTCCAGGGATCCTTCAAGGATTTCTTATTCATGATGAGCCTGGGAGTAGATTCCAGAATGGTCTCAATGATCCTCAGGTTATTTGCCTCTAAAGAAGCGCCGGTTTCTGTGATCTCAACAATAGCATCCGCCAGCCTGGGAGGCTTGACCTCTGTTGCCCCCCAAGAGAACTCAACTATTGCCTTTACCTTATTTCTCTTTAGATAATCCTTGGTAAGATTTACGGCCTCTGTGGCAATCCTCTTTCCTTTCAGGTCCTTAGCTGACTTTATTTTACTTGCTACTGGAACTGCTAAGACCCACTTCACCGGTCTCATCCCTCTTTTGCTATAGACCAGATCTGCCACTTCAACGACCTTTGCCCCATTCTCCATTATCCAGTCCTTTCCCGTTATTCCACAATCGATGACTCCATCCTGGACATATCTTGCCATCTCCTGAGCCCGAATGAGCATACATTCTATCTCTGGATCATCGATGGATGGGAAATAGGACCTCTCATCCACCCTTATCCGATAGCCGGCCTTCTCAAAGATGGAGATGGTCGACTCCTGCAGGCTTCCCTTGGGCAAACCCAACTTCAGTTTCTTCATCCTAATTACCTCCTTTTAGACACAGATTAGCACAGATTTAGTGATAAGCATCAGTGCTAATCCGTATCTTTTAATCTGTGCCCATCCGTGTAATTATTCAAGTTCCGACACCTCAAGGCCTTTTCTTGCTATCTTAAAATCTAAGACCCTTCCTCCAACTTTCTTAATTGCTCTAATAACCTTTCCCCTTCTCTCAGGTTTAGCGAAAGTAACGATTGAGCCCCCACCTCCCGCACCACATACCTTGCTCGCCCAGGCTCCGGTCTCCTTCGCTACAGACATTATTCTCCTTATCTTGGGAGTGACCATTCCTTCTGCCAATCCCTTCCTCGCCCCCCACTCCGCATTCAGAGCATCTGCCGCTTTCTTAAAATCGCCTTTCAGGAGGGCCCTTCGCATATTAAGGGTTGCTTCGCGAATTCTTTTCATTCTGCCTACTATACTCTTTCTACCATCTATGTATCCCCTTACTGCCTGCCAGTTGGTGAGACTGGAACGGCGGGATTTGCCAGTAAAGGTTAGTATCAGGTGCTCTTCTAACTTCTCAATCATTTCCCCTTTGAGTAAAGGTTCAATCCAGTCCTTCTCTACGCCATACCAGATGGCATTCACTCCACCATAACAAGCGGCATAGTAGTCCTGCTTTCCGGTGGGAGTGCCGATGCTCTGCACCTCTAAATCGGTATCAATATCTATGAGTTCCTTTAAGCTATACTTTTTACTTCTTAGTCTATTCAGACCAGCGCTCAGAGCAAGCGCTAACGATGAAGAACCACCTATCCCAGAGCCCCTCGGTGCCTGACACCTGGTAGTAATGTTCAGTCCCATATTAGAAGGAGCAAAGAACTTAATAATGCGGATAAGATAGTCGAGTTCTGTTCCATATTTTAAAGATTCAAAATTCTTTGCCTTAACCTCTTTCCCTAAATCTTCAGAATAGATATGAATTCTCTTATCCCTTCGTTTCTCTATTCTTACTTGCGAGTAAAGGTTAATGGCTACATTAACTGTCAAACTACCCTCTTCAAAGAGATAGAGGGGATAGATATCGAGCGTTCCTCCTGCCAAATCCACCCTTGTCGGTGCTGTTACTTCAATCATCAGAAGCAGAACCCTGCCCCACTCTTACTAACTTTCCTTCTGCCTCGGCAACAATATTTCCTTCCCGGTATTTAGCATTTGCCTTAGTATAGATTATTCTCTTGGTTTCTTTGACAATTTCGCCGGTTACAATAATATCTCTATCTATTCTTGCTGGTTCTTTGAAGCGGAGGTTCATCTCTGCAGTCATTGCTGGAATCCCGATCTCGTAGGATAGCTTGACCATGACCTCATCAAGAAGAGTGGCCAGGAATCCTCCGTGGATGATTCCCCCAAAGCCCTGCTGCCACTCTCGGGGCTTAAAGAGAGTTTTAATCCTCTTCTTTTTCCTATCGAACTCAAAGGAGAGTTTCAAACCCCTCTCATTCTTCTCGCCACAGACGAAACACATCCCAATATCTTTATATTCCACAGCGCCCTCGTTAAGTTCGGGAAATTCTAAATCCTAATATCGAAATTCTAAACCCCATACTATCCCGACAAGTCGGGAGCTACGGGGCAGGCAATATCCTCGCCCCGTTAGAAATCGAAGATATTCTAATGGGGTAAATCCTAATTTTAAAACTCGAAACAAACTTCGAATTTAGAGTTTATAAAATTATGCGCATGATGGCGCGCCTGGAGGGACTTGAACCCTCAACCTTTGGCTCCGGAGGCCAACGCTCTATCCAATTGAGCCACAGGCACATTGTGCGGGGTATCCTCTGCCTGCCCTCCGAAGTCCTGATGCATCAGGACGAAGGAGGGAGCTACAGGCCCCGTAGATAAGCTTCGCTATCAACGGGGCAGGCGCTCTTTTGCTCTTTCAATTGCTTCCTTCAGAGTCTCTTTTGACCCTTTATAGGCCACGGTCTCAAGCGCTTCTTCAGGAGTAAACCATTTGGCATTCCGGATCTCTGAAGTCTGGATCTTAAATTTTTCTCTTCCTTTTGCTTCCATCAGGAAGAGATAGACGGTCTTGAAGATTAGATTCCCATGTAAGCGATAGAAGTAGTTTATCCTGCCGAGTTTCTCTATTATCTGGAGTTTCTTTAGACCAGTCTCCTCTTGTGTTTCCCGCAGGGCGGCATTTTCGCGGGACTCTTCTTTTCCAATATTCCCCTTGGGCCAGGTCCACCTTCCATAACCATCCTTAATCAAAAGAATCTTGAGTCTCCCTCTTTCCCTTTTAATTACGATGCCACCTGCAGAGAACTCTCTTTTTGCCACTATTTACCCTTTCTCCGGGCAAGATCATATTTATAGGCCAATCTCTTCAAGAGTTTGTGGCCCTTCTTATTCTTCCTATAGTCTATCTTCCTTCCCGACCTTCCGCTTCCTCTTCTCACAGTTCAGCAGTAATCAGGGTATCTGTGGTTGCTACTCCCGGGATAGCCCTTATCTTCCCTACCACCAGGGCTGCTAAGGCATTGAGGTCGCTGGCCTCTATAGTGGCCACAGCATCCCATCTTCCAAAGACTCCCTTAATCTTCTTTACTCCCTCTATGGCCTTGATTCCATCCAGGGTTGTCTTCTCCTTTCCTGCCTCTAAGCGAATCAATACCATTCCAGTCACCATTCTTCTCTCCTCCTTCCCCTTTACTGCAATTCCTCTTCCTGGAGTCCAAAGTAGTGGCCAATCTCATGCCTCACTACCTCACGCACTCGTTCCTCTATCTTTCTCCGACTACGACAGAGTGACTCAATTGGTTTCTGATAGATGGTTATCTTATCCGGCAATATGTTTCCATACCAAGGGCCCCTTTTCTTCAGAGGCACTCCCTGATATAGGCCAAGAAGTGTAGTCGAAGGAGATATTTCACATTCTGATAGAGTAGTGGTCCGAGGCCTGTTTTCAACCACGATTTCGATGTTCTCCAATTTCTTGCGAAACCTCTCCGGCAATTCCTCGAGCGCTTTGAGAACCAATCTCTCAAACTTTTTTCTTTTCATACCTTGGACAACTTTCCTCTGACAAAAGACGCAATCCAAAGACAATAGACAAGACGAGCTGCGCCACCGCCCCTCGCCATTGACTCGGGATACTTCACTTTAGCGAGGTATCCTGAACGGAATGAAAGGCAACCGTTTGACGTAACCTGCAGCCTATTCTATCACCTTGTAGACCACATCCCCTTCCCGGGCATGCTCGGAGACCTTGATGCCGATGGATTCTCCCACCTTGGCCTCCTGAATGGTCTTATGCTCCAGTTCCATGGACTCCACCTTTTGGGTGAAATCAGAGGTATGGCCCTTGAGGTGGACGGTGTCTCCTGTCTTGAGACCCTCTTCCTCGATCTTGATGATGGCCACAGTGATCTTGCCAAAGTAGTGGGTCACCACGCCAATCTTTTTTTCCTCTGCCATTTTTATCACCTCCCTTTTTAAACACGGATCTCTTTTTATTGCTTACTGTATGAGCTTAAAACACACGGATTACCCAATGCGCTTCGCTGGCATTGGAGAGAGCATAAATATTAAGCATTGACACGGATAGTTAGGTGCTGACTTTATTCTTTTTTCGGTTGGGGCTTCTGTTCTTTAAGGAGTTCTTCTTTTCTCTGAAGGAGATGCTGGGCATACTTTGATTGTAATCCCCCCATCCTCTCCTCTGTCTCTTTTAGCTTCTTCTCTGTCTCTGCCAGATTCATATTTCTTATTTTCTTTCTCTTCTCTTCCTTCGGTGGAACCTCTGGTGCTTTAGCTTCTTCTGGTTTTGCTTCCTCCTTTGGCTTTTCCTTCTTTGGTTCCTCGGGTTTCACTTCTTTCTCAGGAACTTCTGGAGGCTTCTCCTCTGGTATTTTCTTTTCGGCTTCTCTCTCTTCTTCTTTCTTCTTTTCCTCTACGGCCTCTGCGGGTTTCTCTACGGTCTCCGCCTTCGCTCTTTGAGCTTCGGCGGCCAGGTCTGCGGTTGCAGGTTTTTCCTTCTTCGTCTCTTCTGGCTTTAGCTCTTTTTCGGGTTTCTTTTCTTCAACCATCTTTGATTCCTCCTAAATGAATTTCTGGGCCTTGAGGCTGGTATATTTATTACCAGCCAAGATTACATGATCGTGGACTTCGATGCCCATTATCTTTCCAGCTTCAATGAGTCTCTTGGTGATTTTTATATCATCATCGCTCGGCTTAGGGTCTCCAGACGGATGGTTATGAACTAAAATAACCGAGGCTGCAGAATGAGAAAGGGCGAATTTGAAGACTTCCCGGGGATGAATGAGGCTGGCGTTCAAGGTTCCCTTGGATACCGAGACCTTTCTGATCAACTGATTCCTGGTATTCAATAGAACGAGGTTGAAGTGTTCTTTCTTCTTATTCTTAAGTTCCGCCCTCATCAACTTATAGACATCTTCTGCGGTCTGGATCGTCTTTCCCTTAATCTCTTCTTGAGAGAACAATCTCTTTCCCAGTTCTAAGGCTGCCTTTATCTGGGTGGCCTTTGCCCGACCAATCCCCTTGATTTTAGTCAATTCTTCTATAGAGGCTTCTTCTAACCTATTAAGATCACCGAACTTGCTCAACAGGCGAGAGGAAAGAACAGAGACCGGCTCCCCCAGAGTTCCCTTACCAATAACAATGGCTAAGAGCTCAGTAAGGGATAGCTTATCTGGGCCATATCTTATGAGCCTCTCCCTGGGCCTCTCTGCCTGGGGGAGATCTTTTAAGGTCATCCTCTCTATCATTTCCGCTCCTCCCTATAGTCTCTTCATCAATCTACCACAGTTTGGACAGTAAACGGGGAGGGAAGGCTCAGAGGTTATCTTCACTATCTCCCGGCAATGCTCGCACCTAAACCTGATAATCTCTTTCTTCTTCCTCTCCCTTTCCTCAATTTCATGAAGATGCGGTTTTCTTTTCTTCATCCCTTTAGACCTCCTTTAGAAAGGAGACCCTTGTTTCCATAGGTTATCAAAATATTCCTCATAAGACCCAGTTACTTGGGGATCGTTGATTAAAACAGAGGAATTATGGGACCTTTCCAGTTGACCATGGGACCAGTTGCATGACCCCACTACAGCGACATCATCAACAATAATCAGTTTAGAGTGAGTAATGGTCTCCTCTGGATCGAATTTTACCTCTATACCATTCTCCTTTAGGTAGGAAGCGGTCTGGGTATTGGTTCTGTTTAACCGCTTATGGTAGTCGCTCTTTTCCAACAGAACCTTTACCTCGACTCCTCTTTGCTTAGCAGCAATCAAATCATTTAAGAGGCGGGTTGCCTCTCCTCCTGGATACTGAGGATAGTAGCGCATATCGTACATCATAATGTGAATTCTTTTCTTAGCTTTTTTGAGCAGGTCATCGAGATATGGAAAATGTTCTCGATTGACGATGGGTGTTATTCGGGGGGTGGAGACCTTATTTATCTCTGGCTCCTGATAGGAATTTTCCCAGAGGGCCTGAAAATAGTTTTCAAAATAGTCGGCTATGACCGGACTCTGAATGAGGACATTGGTCTCATTATTGTAGTTTAGGGAAGAGGTACTCCAGTTGGTGGCACCCAACAAGACTTTTTCTCCATCGATAATGAGTATCTTGTTATGGGTTAATCGGGCTCCATCATCTGGCTTGGTTTCTATGCCCATGCTGCGCAGATAGGCGATGGTGGCCTGATTGGCTTTTATCCCATCCTCAAGAAGAACCTTTACTTCTACTCCCCTCTTCCTAGCTCCGACTAAAGCATCCTTCAGCTCGTCTACCCCATAGCCAGAACTCATCACCAGGAGGATGACGTGGATGGAGCCTTTTGCCCCATTGAATGCTTCTAAGGCCGTAGGGAAGTAGTCCCGATTAACTACTGGGGTAATCTCTTCTTTTACCCTCTGGGTACAAGCCAAGCAAGATAAGAGAACGATTAATAGCAGGAGGAGAAATCTTTTCAATCCTTCACCCTCTCCTCAATCTCGTGAAGATGGAGTTTTCTTTTCATTCTTTCTCTCCTTTTAGTACCTTCCTACCTTGAAGCCAAAGCCTCTGGAAATATTTTTCATAAGAGTCTGTTATCTGGGGATCGAGTAATAGCACATTGGAGCCTAAATAGAGTTTCAGACCTCCATATCCCCAGTTGCTGGAACCTAAGAGAGTAGCCTCGTCAACAATGACCAGTTTAGCATGAGTGTGAACCTCCGGAGAATCGAACCTTACCTCTACCCCATTTCCTTCTAAATACCGGGCAGCTTCTTCATTAAAACTGTTTAGTTTTTGATTATAATCACTCTTTTCTAAAAGAACCTTGACCTCTACTCCCCTTTTCTTAGCCTCTATTAAATCGTTGAATATAATATTTACTATACTATCTGGGTAGTGGGGATAGTATCTCATACCATACATCACAATGTGAATGCGTTTCCCGGCCTTGTTAAGTAAATTGTGGAGCTCGTTGAAATAATCTTTCTTTACTGCTAAAGGAATAACATTTTTTGTTTTTAACCGGGGTACCTTAGGCTCTTGGGTTGGATCCTTCCAGAGAAGTTGAAAGTATTCCTCATAATAACGGGCAACCGTGGGATCTCGAATGAAGACATTGGTCTCATTATTATAATCTAGAGACATATAACTCCAGTTGGTAGAACCGAGAAGAATTTCCTTTCCATCAATAATCATGAGCTTATGGTGAAGAAATTTCCCTGGGGAATCAAGTTTAACTTCAATCCCCCTTTCTTTAAGATAGGTGAGACTCTCCTGATTGCAGAAGAGATTATTCTCTAACAAAACTTTTGTCTCCACTCCTCTTTTTTTAGCAGAGATAAGGTTTTCCATTAACCTTATAGTAGTTTCGTCCTGATGTATTTCCAGAAGAAGGATGTGGATATACTCTTCAGCTCCTTGAATCATTTCTTGAGCACTAAGGAGATAATTCTGGTTCAGAACCGAAGTTACGGATGGCTTCTCTATTCCAGCAAAAACAAATACAAAGAGTACAATCAGAAGGAGTATCATCAAAAGGAAGAGAAGTAATATTCTCCGTTCCTTTCTATTCCTCACTTGATAGTTCTTTCTCTTAAGATAATTTTTTCTGCTTCTTTTAAATCCTTGATTCTTCTTATATTAGAATGCGGCTTTCCCCATCTATTCCAAGGGTAATCCATCAATAAGACCTTTATTCCTTTTTGGGCAAGATCTAAAGCGTATTTATAGTAATCCTCAATAAAGTAATCGAATCTGTGGCCACGTAATAGAGCGGCCTGATGTTTACTTTTATGATTTTCCAAGAAGATGAGTTCAGAATAGGGCATTTTGTGTTTCTTTAACCACTGATAGGTCTCTTTCTTAATGTGCTCTCTCGGTCGGGAGGTAACGATGACTATTCTGTGTTTCTCTCTCTTCAACTTATTTAAGAACTTTTTTGCTCCTTTAACGGGTTTAATCTTTAGCCAGCCTCCCTCACGGTAGAAAGTCTTCCAGAAGAGGCGCATCTGGTCATCTGTTAATTTAGCACATTCTTCATACTTATAGGAAGTAATGTCCTCTTGTTTAAGATGGAGATCAAAGAGTCTATTTATCGTTTGACGATAGAGAGGCTCAGAATCAGCAAGCACCCCATCGACATCTATTCCAATAATCATTTTTTCCAAACCAGTTTCACTACCCTGTCCAGAATTTTTCTTGCCACTGCTTCCTTGGATAGTCTGGGTAGGCTCTGAACCATTTCTCTTTTATCAATGATCTTTACCATGTTTGTCTCCCCTCCTGCCTGAGAGTAAGAGTTAGCGATGATTAAATCCAGGTTCTTCTCTCTTAACTTGGCCTTGGCATTCTTTATTAGATTCTCTGTCTCAAGAGCAAAACCCACCAAGATTTTTTTTCCCTTCTTTTTAGAAATTTCTTTCAGGATATCTGGATTCCTCTCCAATTCTAAAGTAAGAGTCCTCCCTCCTTTAATCTTTTTCCTCTCTCTTTCTTTAGGCCTGTAGTCTGCTACTGCAGCACAGGATATGAAGATATCCGCTTCCTTGAAATTTTTTAAAACTTGCCTTCGCATCTTTAACGCGGTCTGGACATTGATGACCTCTGCTCCAGAAGGAGGGATTAAGTGAGTGGGGCCGCTAATCAGTATGACTTCTCCCCCTCTATCTAAGGCTATTTGGGCCAGGGCGTATCCCATCCTGCCACTTGAGCGATTAGAGATAAACCTCACCGGGTCCAGAGGCTCCTGAGTTGGCCCGGCAGTGATCAAGATTCTCTTTTTTATTAAATCTTTCTTTTCTTCCAAGATCCTTTCTGATTCCTTCACAATCCTTCCTAAGGAAGCCAGCCTTCCCTTACCCATTCTGCCCGAGGCCAGCCTGCCATATGCTGGGTCAATAAATCTATAGCCTCTTGCTTTTAATTTTGCTACATTCTCTTGAATTATGGGGTTCTCCCACATATCGGTATTCATGGCTGGAGCAATTAAAATCGGTGCCTTAGTGGCCAGAACTAAAGTAGAAAGCATGTCATCTGCGATTCCATTCGCTAACTTAGAGATGGTATTGGCCGTTGCGGGAGCGATGAGAAGGAGGTCTGCCTCTTCTGCTAATGAGATATGCTCCACCGTCTCTCTCTCTTTCCGGTACCTTTCAAAGAGACCGGTCACCACCCTGTTGCCCGAGGTCTTAGCCAGTTCTTTAGGCAAGACGAACTCCTTTGCTGCCTCGGTCATAACAACAATGACTCGGCCAATTTCTTTGAGCCATTTCACCAGATTTTCTGCCTTAATAGCAGCAACAGAGCCAGTAACTCCCAGAACTATAGTTTTTTTGGGCACGAACATCTCCTGAGTATTCAAAAGCCAGAATATAGAATTCAGTGGTTAGGTTGTTCGGTTAGGGTAACGAAGCCCGTATCGTCTATCGTCAAGGGGTTACGTAATAGGTAAGTAACGAAAAACGTAATCGATAACCGTAACCGAAACGGGCATCCTAACCGTAACCCATAGACGTAACCTGTAACCTGCAGCCTGTGGCTTGAAACCTGTTACTTAAGTTTCTTGAGTTTCTTTTGAGCCTTCTTGCAGTAGCGGGATTCGGGATACTTCTTGACCAGCTTCTCATAGGCCTCGATGGCCTGAGCATTGGACTTCAGTTCCTTTTCGTAAATCAGCCCTATCTGATAGAGACAACCGTCAGCATACCCGCTCTCCGGATACTTCTCAGGAATTACTTGATAGGCCTCGATGGCTTTCTGGAAGTCCTTGAGTTTTTCTTCGTAGATCTTGGCTACACCCACCAGGGCATAATCCGCATACCGAGAAGCAGGATACTCTTCTGCCAGGTGGGAGAAGGTCTGGATGGCCTTGGCATAGTCGCCCGTCTCATCCCGATAGAGCTTTGCTGCATAGTAGAGAGAATCCTGAGCGCGCTTGGTCTTCGGGTATCTCTGGGCAAAGAGCTCGTAGTTCCTAATTGCTTGGCCATATTCCTTTAACTCTTTAGCATAGATCTCAGCCGTATTCCACAGGGACTTCTCCGCCCACTCACTCTCCGGATGGTCGCTCACTACCTTCTGATAGGCCTCTACGGCATGCTTGTAATCCTTGAGTTCCAAATGATAGATATTTCCTACCTTGTACCGGGCATCGGCCAAGAGAGGACTTGCCGGATAAAGGTAGACTACCTTCAGATACTGGGCGATGGCCTGATGAAAGAGTTTCTGTCTATTGACCAGATGGGCCAGTTTCAGCTGGGCCAGGTCGGCTTCCTCGGAGTCGGGATATCTTTTTAGAAACTCCTGAAACTGGTCATAGGTGAATTGGTAGAGTTTGGGTTCTTCGAACCGGTAGAGGTGCTCAAGGTATCTGAAGTATCTCGATGAAGCGGGCTCTGTCTTGAGTATCACATCCGTGGCCATCTTTGCCCGAAGTTCCCGATCCTTCCCCTTCTCCGGGACGATGCTCAGCATCTCCTGTCTTGACTTCTCTGCCCAGGAGTCTCCAGGGTAAAGATAGAGGCCCTTCATGTGGCTGGCCACAGCAAAGAGCTTTTCCTTCCTTTTAGTGTAGAGATTACCAATCTTGTACTGGGCCTCTGGTGCCGCGGAACTATCCGGATACCTATCCAGAAACTTCAGGAACTCTTCCTGAACCAGGAGATAGATCTTGGCATCATCCAACTGATAGAGCCGGTCGCAGTAAGCAAAGAACCTCTCCTCCTCTGTGGCCTCTTGGGCCTGAACCAGGAAAACCCCATTCAGCATCAATACTGTCAGAATCAAACTTGCTAATTTTCTCATCTCTTTCCCTCCTTTCTTAATCTCTCTATTCTCTCTCGCGCCATAGGGGCCCATCTACTCCCCGGATAATCATCTACTAATTTTTGATAAGCATCTATGGCCTGCGAGTTATTTTTTAATCTCCTCTCATAAATCTCTCCCATACCAAAGAGGGCATTGGACGCCTTATCTCCTTTGGGATAGTTAGTAACTACCTTTCCAAGTTCCTCTACTGCCTTCTGATAATCGCCCAGTTCCTCATAGATGAGCCCTAAGCCAAACTGGGCATTATCTGCCCACTTACTCTTCGGATGTTTCTCTAGGACTTTCTGAAACTCTAATGCGCCTAAGGCAAAGCTCTTCTCCTTGAAATATTCTGCACCCCGATCAAAGTATTTTTTAGCGGTAGAGACCTTTTCTCTCTTTCCGCAACTAACAGAAAGAACGAGAACTAAAAGGATGATTACTGTCGGACTACTTTTCACGAAGTGATCCCTTTGGGATAGATTCCTTTTCACCCCGTTAGAAGTAATCCCGCACCTTTTTGCTGCGAAGCCTCTCTCCGAAATAGAAAGGTGCGGGGTGCCTCGACTTTGTCGAGGACTTCTAACGGGGCTCACCTTTCTTCTCCTTCTTTTCTGGAAGGACTTTCTTCTCTTTTCCCGCTTCAGCAGGACCCCCTGCTCTAGGTGGGGTGGGTACCTCGGGTGGGAGTTTGACTCTCCTCTCATACTTTATCTTTCCCTGGAGTACCTCTTCTAAGGCGAGAGAGGTTGTCTTGCGTGCTTCGCTCTCTATTAATGCCGGAGCCCCAGCGTTGAGCTCCCTCGCCCTCCTGGAAGCGATGATTGTTAAACGATATCTATTCCCTTTTCCTGTTAAAAGTTCTTCTAACTTATAAGCAATAGACACCAGATACCACCCCCATTATAGATTTGCTCTCTTGAGAATCTCTGGTATATACTCCTCCTTTCCCAGGGCCATGAGATGGACCCCGTCACATTCATTCTTTATCTCTTTGATTAAATCTACAGCGATATTCATTCCTTCCTTCAAAGGGTCCTCTGCTTTCTCCAACCTTTTAAGATATTCCTTGGGGATCTTCAATCCAATTTCATCCATGAGTTGGGCCAGCTTCAAGGATTTGAGAAGAAAGATACTGATAATAACTTTTGCCTCCAACTTTGAAACTTTCTTTTGAAAATCTTTAAAGGTTCTTAGAGCGAATATAGGCTGAGTCTGGAAGAACTCTGCTCCGGCTCGAACCTTCTTCTCCATCATTAATACCTGTAATTCCAGGGGTTCAAAGGAGGGGTTGGCCACTGCTCCCAGACAGAACTTGGGGGTTCCCTTTAATCTCCTCCCCGCCAGATCCACACCTTTCTCCAGGACGCGAGCGGTTTTTAAGAGTTGAACCGGGTCTAAGTCATAGACCGGTTTAGCTTCTGGGTGATCCCCAATTGTTGGATGGTCACCAGATAGAATGAGAATATTCTCAATCCCTAAGGCACTTGCCCCCAATAAGTCTGATTGTAGGGCAATCCTATTCCTGTCCCGGCAGATGAGTTGAAAGATGGGTTCCAGGCCTTTTTCTTTTAATATGTGGCAGACAGCTAAGGGAGAGATACGCATTATCGCCCTCTGGCTATCAGTGACATTCACCCCATCCACAATCCCTTTTAGTGCTTTCGCTTTCTTTAGGAGATTGGTAAGATCTGTTCCCTTGGGGGGAAAGATCTCACAGGTAATGATAAACTTCTTGGATTTCAATCTTTCAGAAAAACGGGACATTACCTCACCACCCTCCTTCCGGGCATCAATATCTTCTTGTAATCCCGCGGCTCATAGTAGGCCTTAAGGGGTTCTTTCGTCTTCTCATAGATCAGGGCCCAGACACAGTCTATTTCATCATTTACCCCACTCCTGCGCGCAGGGGCGGGGTTTACTTCGCATTTCCCATCCCGTGCCCCGCCGCAGGGGCCGTTCAATAGTCCCTTGGCGCATCTCGTCAAAGGGCAGAGGCCTTCAAACTTATCCAAGAGGCAGTCGCCGCAGAGAGAACAGTATTCATAATACCTTCCAATCCTCTCGGTGGTTCCAGCAAAGAGAGGGTTAAGAGCGGGAACAAGTGGCCTATCGATTAGTTTCCCTATGGTCTGCAATCCCACGCCGCAGGCCATAATTAATAGAGAATCGCTATTCTTTAAAGCCGGAAGGAAAGAAAGGTCTTTCTTCATAATGCGCTCATCACAAGGGGTATCGAGAACAATAGTACCAGTAATCTTCTTACCTTCCTTTTGTAGTACCTTTTTCATCTCTTTTACCTCATCCTCTCCCCCGGTCTGGCACTTTGTAGCGCAGGCAGCGCAACCCACGATAAATACCCTTTTCTTACCCTTTAGCATCTCTAAAATTTCTTCTTTCGGTTTCTGTTCACTAATAATCATTCCTTCTCCTTCGTTAATTCTTTTGCTTTCTTCACCGCTTCAATGGCATCCTTGGCGTAGGTTGCTCCAATTTTCTTAGCATACTGACTGGTTACTACTGCACCTCCTATCAAAGTGGGGATATCTATCCTGTGTCTTTTTAATTCATCACTTATCTCCTTCATTCTGCCCATGGTGGTGGTCATTAGAGCGGAGAGGCCGATCAAATCTGCTTTTTGAGATAGGACCTCCTGAATAATCTTTTCTTTCTTAACATCCTTTCCTAAGTCAATTACCTCAAAGCCATGATTGGAGAGGAGCAAGGAGACGATGTTCTTCCCGATATCGTGGATGTCTCCCTCTACCGTAGCCATAACTATCTTTCTCTGGGTAGGAAGGGTTTCTTTCTTTATTTCTTCAGTTAACCGCTCACAGGCCAATTTCATAACCTCTGCTGAAGATATGAGCTGAGGTAAAAAATAGATCCCCTCATCGTATCTCTCCCCCACTAAAGTGATGGCCGGGGTCAGAATCTCGTCCATAATCTTTAAGGGCTTAAGTTCTTCCCTCAGAGCCTCTTCCGTAAGTCTTAAGATATCTTCCTTATTACCTCCAATAATTGCTTCACTTAGCTGGGTCCTAATATTCACTTCTTCTTTTGGCTTAATCTCTTCTTCTATTATTCCCTTCTGGGCCTTGATATACTCTTTTGCTCCTTTATCCTCACCCTTAAGGACCTTCAATGCCAAAGAGGAGCTCTTCAACTTGGTATCCCGGGAATTTATGATGGCAGCATCCAGACCATACTCCTTAGCTAAATGAAGAAAGGTAGCATTCAATAGCGGTCTATTGGGAAGGCCAAATGAGATGTTGCTCACTCCTAAAATTGTCTTGACCCCTAATTCCCTCTTTACTAACTTCAGGGCTTTCAGGGATTCCAATGCCTGTTCCTGCTGACTGGCCACTGTCAAAGTAAGGGTATCGATGAAGATGTTTTCTTTAGAAATCCCAACTTTTACTGCTCTATCAACAATCTTCTTGGCAATCTGGAGTCTCTTCTGAGCAGTCTTCGGTATTCCCTCTTCATCTAAGGTCAATCCAATAATCGCTGCTCCGAACCTCTTGGCCAGGGGCAATATAACTTTTAAAGATTCCTCTTTCCCATTTGCAGAATTGATGAGCACCTTTCCTCCGGTAATTTTCAGGGCCTTCTCAATCGCTTCTGAATTGGGGCTATCGATGGAAAGGGGTAGGTCAGTTGTCTTCTCTATAACGAGGATCGCTTTCCTTATGGCTCTTGCCTCATCTATCCCTTCTCCAATAACATTTATATCTAAGACCTTTGCCCCTTCTTCTGCCTGATGCTTGGCCTCTTCCCTCACTAAAGAGAATCTATCATTTCTTAACTCTTCCTGAAGAACTTTCTTCCCGGTGGGATTTATCCTTTCACCAACGATGACTGGTCTCTTAGCAAAAGAGGCAATCTTAGTTCTTGATGCCAGATAAGTCATCGATTTTACTTTTCTTTTCTTGGGTCTTTTTTCCTTTACTTTACTGATAATGGCCTTAATATGCTCTGACCCGCTCCCACAACAACTGCCTACAATATTTATCCCAAGGTCAACGAACTCTGAAGCATATCTTGCCATATAATCAGGAGAAGCGGGATAGACGGTCTTCCCTTTGACCATCCGGGGAAGCCCGGCATTGGGCTCTACAATGAGGGGAAGATTGGTCAGCAAAACAAACTCCCTCATTACTTTCATTAATCCCTTAGGCCCCAGGCTACAATTTGCTCCTAAGACATCGGGCCTTAAAGGTTCTAAGATAGTGGTGGCTATCAAAGGATCGCTTCCCGTGACCATCCTTCCCTCTTCGGTAAAAGTAAGGGAACAGATTACTGGAAGGTCACAATTTTCCTTTGCGGCCAGGAGGGCAATCTTCGCCTCCTGGATATCAATCATGGTTTCTAGGATGATTACATCTGCTCCTGCCTTAGCAAGGGCCTTTATCTGCTCTCGATAGACATCATAGAATTGGTCAAAGGTAAACTTACCCAGAGGCTCTAATAACTTTCCGGTGGGACCTACAGAAGCAGCGACCAATGCCTTTCCCCTTGCCGCCTCCTTTGCTATCTCTATTCCCTTGGCATTAATCTCTTCTAATCTATCCTCTAAGCCGCTCTCCTTTAGTTTTAATCTATTCCCGCCAAAGGTATTGGTGGTAATGACATCCGCTCCAGCTTCAACATAGGAAGAATGAACCTTAGCCACTGCCTCTGGATG
>JAUWXM010000065.1 GCA_030616365.1 bacterium
TACCCAAGCAACTGGGGTGAGTGGTGATCCCATAACGGACGGTCTTACTTTGAGCCCCCAATTCCCCTTTGCTGATCATTCCGATGCTTTTCTTTCCGATTCTGGTAGTGGGGTAATATTGAATAATCAGGGGAATAATCCCTGTGCCTTACGCTATCCCATAGAAGGTAACCTGCCCTATCAGGTAACCTTCTTGGCCATCCCTTTGGAGGCCGTTCCCCCTCAGGTGACGGAGACAACAGACCTAAATACCCTGGTTGGGAATCTCGTTCTCTGGCTCTCTCCCCCTGCGCTACCTGCTGGCCTCAGTGTCACGAATCCCGGAACAGGCGGGGTATTAAACCTTGGGTGGAATCCCAATAGTGAGAACGATCTTGCCGGTTATCGGGTACATTATGGAACCTCCCCCACCTCCGCGCTACCGCAGCCTATAGAATATACTGAGACGATCGATGTGGGTACTGTCACAAGCTATAATTTGAGTGGCCTAACCAATAACATTACCTACTATCTGGCAGTCACTGCCTATGACGAGACGGAGAATGAGAGTGACTTTTCTGGAGAGAAGAACGGCATCCCTACCTTCTTCCCTGGGGGAGGAGCTGGAGGAGGTGGCGGAGGTGGAGGAGGTGGCTGCCTCATTGCTACTGCAGCCTATGGAACACCAATGGCAGAGGAGGAGAGAATCCTCTCTGAGTTCCGGGATAGATATCTATTAACCAATAAGCCAGGCAGGGCCTTCATCTCTCTCTATAATAGATTCAGTCCCCCGGTTGCTCGCTTCATCCAGAACAAGGATTCCTTGAAAGCCGTGGTGAGGTTTGGACTGAAGCCCATGGTGTGGCTGGCCAAAAAGGCCATCCATTGACAAATGAAGCCCTTTTCTGTACAATTTAGATATTAAGGGAAAGAGAGATGATAAAGAGATACCTTTTAATTTTGAATGTTTTTTTGGTCATCGGTGCCCTTGCAATTCTCAGTGATATCTCCTTTTCCCTTGCTCGAGCAGGAAAAGTAACACTTCCTAAGCCCCCTTCACTCCTTCCCGTGAAGGAAGAAGTAGAGAAGGAACCTAAGCCCTATGACTACTATGCTATTATCTCGGAGAGAAATTTCTTTGCTGGGAAGTTAGCCGGGGTAACTATAGGAGAGGGCCTGCCGGAAGCCTTACCAGACCTCAAGCTAAAAGGGACCATTGTTGTAGAGGGGCTGGATTCTTTATGCATCATTCAGGACATTGCTACCCAGAAGGAAGAAGTCTACAAAAAAGGAGACCTGGTAGGAGGGAATGAGATAGTCCAGATTAAAAGAGACCATATCGTTTTAAAAACCCCAACTGGCCTGGCTTCTCTGATTGTTTATGGAGGGATTTCCCTTCCTGGTCTTTCTTCTCAAGTTTCTGGATTAGTGAGGCAGGTGGCCAGTAATAAATGGTCACTATCCAGGAGTGAGTTTACCTCAGTAATCAGCAACCCCAGTCAGCTCCTTGCCCAGGTGAAGGTCACTCCTTACTTAGAGGCTGGTCAGATGAGAGGATTCAGGTTAGACAATATCCAGAAAGGGAGCCTGACTGAGAGATTAGGGGCAAGGAGTGGCGATATTGTAAGGAAGGTTGAGGGTCAGGAATTGGACAGTATCGAGAGGACTATTCAGATATATCAAGAGGTAAAGGATAGACCGAGCATCAACGTGGAAGTAGAAAGAGGCGGCCGCCCCATCACCTTGACCTATGAGATAAGAGATTAACCACCGAGAACATAGAAATAAACCACTAAAACCAAGGAATAGATAAAAATTACGTCTATGGGTTACGGTTAAGATGCCCGTTTCGTTTAGGGGTTACGTTGTTCGTCCAAAAGACGTAACCGATAGACGATTGACGATACGGGCTTCGTTACCCTAACCGAATGACCTGTCCGCTGAGTTATGATTTCTGAAATCGGTGGTGACAAGGAGATAGAATGAAAATAAGGATAATTTTCTTATCTTTGATTCTTTTATTATTGGGGAGTAGCATCTTTGGGGCAGTAGGTAGATTAACGAAAGTAACCTTTCTACCTAAGGGAGAGGAGGCAACAGTTAATATTACCCTTCCCTCTCCCCATAATTATAATATCTTTTTTCTCACCAAACCGAATCGGATGATAGTGGATTTCTATGATACCATCCATGCCTGGCCTAAGAAGGCATTGGTAGTTAAACACCCATTGGTAAAGAGCATAAGGTCTGGTCAGTATAAGGATAGACCGAAGAGGATTAGTCGGGTAGTCATTGACCTAAAAAGACCGGCAGGGTATAAAGCGACCAGCCAGAAGGAGAGACTCTCCTTGAGAATCTCACCAAAGGGGAAGAAAATTGTTAAAAAGCCTCTGCCCCAGAATCTGGTTTCCCTGGATTTCAAGGATGCTGATATCAAGGTAGTGATCAAAGCGATAAGTGAATTGACGGGAAAGAACTTCATCATCGATGAGAAGGTGAGGGGAAAGGTGACCATCACCTCCCCCACCAAGATCCCCTTAGATGAGGTCTATCACGTCTTAGAATCTGTCTTAGAGGTGAAGGGCTATACTACCATTCCTGCGGGAGAGGTGATAAAGGTCGTTCCTTCAAGAGAGGCCAAGGGGAAGGGCATCGAGACCAGGGTGGGAAGAGAGGTTAAGAAGATAAGCCCAGAGGATAAGATCATCACCCAGATCATCCCCTTAGAATATGCTGCCTGTGATCAGGTGCAAAGCCTCTTGACTCCCTTAATCTCTCCGGGAGGTAACCTCATCACCTATCCCCCTGCCAATACCATCATCGCTACCGATGTCTCCAGCAATATCCGGAGGATGATGACCATTGTGGAGGAGATTGATAAGAAGCCTGCTCCGGGAAAGGAGATGATTCACGTCTACTATCTCAAGAACTCGGATGCCGAGACCTTAGCCAAGGTTCTGACCGAGATGTACGCCAAGATGGCGGCCCGAAGGGTGGGAAAGGGAAAGGCCCTGGCCATAGAGGAGAAACCTACTATCGTAGCTGATAAGCTGACCAATTCCTTAATCATCATCGCTGCTCCTACTCAGTATGAGGACTTAGAGAAAATCATCGCTAAATTGGATATCCCACGTCAACAGGTCTTGGTAGAAGCCCTGGTGGCAGAGGTCACTTTAGAGAAGTTCCTGAACTTAGGAGTGGAATGGGCAATAATGGAGGAGCTCCGGCCGGACAAAGCCCATCAGCCCTTTGGGGGAACCCACTTTGGTATGCGACCAGAACTCTTAGCGGGAACTCTATATGGAATGACCCTTGGGCTATACAAAGATGAAGCGACGAATATCGGGGCTTTGGTCAATCTCTATAAGACTGACTCTGAATTCAACATCCTATCCACCCCCTATCTCCTGGTAAATAATAATCAGGAGGCGGAGATCAAGGTGGGGAAGAGGGTCCCCATGGTCACCGCTACCCGGGTAACAGAGGATGAGACGGTGGTCAAAACCTATACCTATGAGGATGTGGGAATAAACCTGAAGATCACCCCTCAGATAAATCCCGAAGGATTTGTTACCTTAAAGATCCATCAGGAGATTCAGAAAGTACTGGCTGAGACGATACACGATGCTCCGGTATTGGCCAAGAGGGAGACAGATACCACAGTGACCGTCAGGGATGGTCAGACCATTGTCATCGGGGGCCTGCTGAGGGATGACAAATCTGTTGTGGAGAGAAGGGTCCCCGGACTGGGAAGAATCCCGGGATTGGGCTGGCTCTTCAAGAGGAAGATAGAGGTCACAGAGAAGATAAGCCTGGTCATCTTTCTAACCCCTCATGTGGTCACTACCCCAGAGGAAGCCGAGGTGTTGACTGAGAGAAAGAGGAAAGAGATAGAAGAATTTGAGAGGAAGTAATGATGCAAAATCTGGGTGAAATCCTTCTGCAGAGTAAACTCATAACTGAGGAAGAACTAAAGAAGGCCCTGGCTCTCCAGAAGAAGACCAATCAGAGACTGGATAGGGTTCTCTTAGAATTAAAGTTTCTTACCCAGAAAGAACTTCTGAAGGTCTTGAGCGAAAAACTTCATATCCCCTTCCTTGACTATCTCCCGGATGAGGAGATCGATTCTGAGGCTCTCTCCCAGATTCCCATCTCCTTTTTGAAGAGGTCTAAATTTCTTCCCTTGAAAGGGGAAAGGATAGCAACCTGCGATCCTCTGGACCTCAGTCCCCTAGATGATGTTCGCCACCTTCTGGACCGTACTTTAAAACCAGTGATTAGTAGTGAAGAAGAAATTTTAAGAGGGATTGAGAGAAGTTATGGGACAAGGAAGACAGAGAGCGCCAGCCAGATCATAAGGGAACTTGAGGAAACGGAGCTCAGGTCAGGGGAGGCGGTAGTGGAGAAGGCGGAGGACCTGCTCGATCTGGCCTCCAAACCCCCCATCATTAAGTTCGTCGATTCCCTCATCCTTGAAGCCTTGAAGAAGAGGGCCAGTGATATCCACATCGAGCCCTTTAAGAAGGAATTAAGGATTCGCTATAGGGTAGATGGTGTCTTATACGATACCCTGCGAAATGGCCATAGCCATCAACCAGCCATCATTTCTCGTATCAAGGTAATGGCGGGATTGAATATTGCCGAAAGAAGGCTTCCCCAGGACGGAAGGATTTCGATCAAGATGGCGGGAAAGGATATTGATATAAGGGTCTCAGTAGTCCCCATCTCCTTTGGGGAGAGGGTGGTGATGAGGCTCTTGGATAAGTCGAGCATGTTCTTTAAATTGGGGAACTTAGGATTTTCTGAGGAGAACCTGGAGAAATTCCTCAAATTGATCAAAAGTTCCCATGGTATCCTACTGAATACCGGTCCCACCGGTTCGGGCAAGACCACCACTCTATATAGTGCCCTGGACAGGATCAATACCCCGGACAAGAACATCATTACTGTAGAAGACCCCATTGAGTATCAGTTAGAGGGGATTGGTCAGATACAGGTGAAGCCCAAGATCGGCTTAACCTTTGCAAGTGGCCTTCGTTCCATTGTGAGACAGGACCCGGATATCATGATGGTGGGTGAGATAAGGGACTTCGAGACCGCGGAGATTGCCATCCATGCTGCTTTGACTGGCCATCTGGTTTTTTCTACTTTACATACCAATGATGCCGCGGGAGCCATCACCAGATTACTCAATATGGGAGTGGAGCCCTATCTCGCCTCTTCTTCAGTAATCGGTATCATAGCCCAGAGACTGGTTCGTCTCATCTGTCCCCAGTGTAAGGAGTCCTATACTCCAACGCCAGAGTCTTTGGCAGAGGTGAGATTGAAACCAAGCGATCTCAAAGGCTCCGCCCCAGAGGGGACTCTGCCCCGGAGGGAAGGAGTTCTCTGGAGAGGGAAGAGTTGTTCTGCTTGTCTCAATACTGGATATTGGGGAAGGACCGGAATCTTCGAGCTATTGTTAATAGATGATGAGATCAGGGACATGATTACCAATAAAAGGGAGGCCAACCTCATAAAGCAGAAGGCGGTCTCTAAAGGGATGACCACCTTACAGCAGGCCGGGGTGGAGAAGGTCCTCTCTGGAATCACCACCTTAGAGGAAATCCTGCGCGTCACCCAGGAAGTGATAGCATTTACTTGACAAAAGCATTTTTTGTGATATATTAAAAGTCAGTGAGGAATAGATGAAGAAATCGTTACTTATTAGCCTGATGTTAGCAGGCCTATTATTAATCTCTGGCCATATTACTTATGCTGCTGAAACCTTAACATTTGTCAATCACTGGACTACTACCTTCGATGTTCTTTATTATGATGCCGGCATCTCCTCCAGGGCCGCCACCAATATCATCGCCCACCGGGATGGGCCGGATGGCATCTATGGCACTGATGATGACGACCCATTCGATACCATTGAGGAACTGGATGCCGTGCCCTACGTCGGTCCGGCTACCTTAGAGGATTTAGCCAACTATGCCTATAACTGGTATCCTCCTTCTGAACCTCCCTATGCCTATCTCTTGGACTTCGTCAATCACGAGACAACCACCTTTGAGCTTCTGGATATAGATGTGGGATTGACTTCCCGGGAAGCAGGAAATATCATCACCCATAGAGACGGGCCGGATGGAATCTATGGCACAGAGGACGATGACCCATTCGATACCAGGTATGAACTGGATAAGGTCTCTTATGTGGGACCGAGCGCCTTAGCCAAGTTAGAGGCCTATGCTGCTATCTGGGTCCTTTCACCTCTGGATTACAAAGAGGATGCTTTAGAACTACTGGAGGGGTTAGATGCCCTCGTAGAGCATGAGGCGATAGAGAGCCAGCTTAAAAAGGCAGAAGATAATCTATCCTCTTCTCTCAAGTGGTTCATTGACGACTGGCAC
>JAUWXM010000008.1 GCA_030616365.1 bacterium
TCATAATAAAGATGCCTTCGCTTCGCGAAGAACTTTGTTATTCCTCCGCATCCTTAGTAGACGAGGCAAGCAAAGCGCGTCGTCATAATAAGCGGGTGACTCGGCAGATCTCTATGAGTGGGAGGATCCACACCGGGCGGAGGGGCCCGCGAAGAGAGAATGTCGAGGCAGGACCCGCTATAAACAATGGCTTGTGTCGCCCCTTAATATCTCAATCCCATGCTTCACTGCTGGTAGAATGACCTCAAGATTTTCCTTAACTGCCTTTGGGCTACCTGGCAGATTGATAATCAAGCTTTTCTTTCGTGTACCCACTATAGCCCGGGAGAGCATGCTAAAGGGGGTCTTCTCCAGTCCCTTTATCCTCATGGTCTCTGCGAAACCGGGTAATTCCTTCTCAATCACTTCCTTAGTTGCCTCTGGAGTAACGTCCCTCGGGCCAATACCCGTTCCTCCACTCGTCAGGATCAGATCTATTCTGTCTTTATCAACCCATTCTTTTAATTTTTCAGAGATTATCTCTTTCTCATCGGGTATAATTTCATACTTAGTAGTTTGGTAGCTTGGTAGCTTGGAAACTATTTTCTTTATTGCTGGACCACTCCCATCCATCCTCTCTCCTCGCGATGCCTTATCGCTAATAACTAATATCCCTACTTTTATCACTGTAATCCCTCCGTCATTATTTTCTTATAAAGGTTCCGCTTTTTCCTCCGGTTTTCTTAAGTAACTTCACATCTGAGATGACCATCTCCCTATCTACTGCTTTACACATATCGTAGATGGTTAAAGCGCTGATACTTGCTGCCATCAAGGCCTCTATCTCCACCCCAGTTTTTCCCAGACACTTCACCCTTGATTTTATTTGAATTCTATCCTTACCTTTTAGATTGAAGGTAATCTCTATATTGCTAATCTCCAAGGGATGGCACATGGGAATAAGTTCGCTGGTTCTTTTGGCAGCCATAATCCCGGCCACCTTGGCCACAGATAAGACATCCCCCTTTGCCATCCTTCCTTCTCTAATCATCTTTAAGGTCTTGGTCTTCATAATGACATCCGCAGAGGCTGCTGCTTCTCGTTTTGTAACCCTCTTCCCACTGACATCTACCATCTTAGCCCTTCCTTTTTTATTAAAATGGGTAAGTTTTGCCATCTTATCCTCCTATTTTTGTAAATTATCTTTTTCTGGATTCTATCTTTTTAATGGCGAAATTTATTTCCATTCGGACTATAGAATTGTTTTCTGCTTTTAATGCTTCTTTTAAGATAGGTATGCTATCTTTATCGCCGATTTTTCCCAAAGCCGAAGCTGCACTCCTTCGAACTCTGCTGTCCTTATCTTTTAGGGCTTTTGTTAAAAGTGGAAGTGTTCTCTTATCTCCCAACTCACCTAAACCATATATAATCATTTTTCTATTGCCTTCTCCTTTATTAAAAGCATCGATTAATGGTTTGAAAGCCCTTTTATCACCTATTCTACCCAGTGCTACAGCAGCATAATCTCGCACTATTCTATCTTTATCGCTCTTTAAAGCTATCAATAACGGCTCAACAGCACGCTTATCCTTTAACAAACCAAGCGAATCAGCAGCGTCACATTGCAGATCCCATTTTTCGTCCTTGAAGACTTTTATTAACGGCTCAACTGCTCTCTTATCCCCCAGGCGACCTAAGGCAAATGTTGCTCGAGAGCGAACAATAAAAGGTTCTGTCTTATCTTCCGAAATTTTTATTAGCGGTTCAACCATTTCCTTATTTTTAGTATGGTTTATTATATCTATTGCAAGCGAACGAATGATTTTGTTCTCCTCCTTATTCTGTACTATTTTTCCTATAAGTTTGGTTACTTGTGGACTTTGGAACTGCTTATCATATCCAAGCATACCTACAAGGTTACAGCGTAATCTCCAGTCTTTTCTCTTATCTTGGGCTGCTTCTATTAACTGGGGGAGTGCGGGTTTACCAATTTTACGCAACTTGGATGACGCTGAAGAAAATTGCGGATCCCACATTAATTCTTTTGTTGCCGCTCGACTTTCGTCTGCGCAAACTTTTTCTTTGCAAATTTTCTCCATTTCAGCAAGAAGTTCGGCTACTCTCCTTTGTATCTCTGTTTGTGAAGCTATCTCTTTAGCGGGTTTTTCCTCTAATGCCTCTCCAGAAAGACTCTTTCCTAATAACATTACTGTCATACTTAGAATTCCTATTAGAATAATAAAGCTTTTCTGTGTTTTCATCATCCTATCCTCCTATCTTGGACATAACCTGGTTATTTCCTTTAATAGAATGCTTCTCTGGCTTATTCTTTAAAGCCTCTTCAAATAATTTCCTGATCTCTCTATAGCCTGCTCCAGTCCGTAAGGGTGTCTTAATATCTACTCCATAATCAGAGAAGAGGCAGGGATACAATCTTCCATCCGCTGTTAGTCTCAGGCGATTGCAGGTAGCGCAGAAATGCTCACTCATAGGCGTTATAAATCCTATGGTTCCTGAAGATTTCTTAAATCTAAAAGACTTCGCTGGTCCAGCACCCCTCACCTCTGCGGGAATCAATTCTCCCAATTCTTCTAGTCTCTCCTTAATCTGTGATGTAGGAAAAAATCTATTTTCCTTTGCAAAGCCTTTATAACCAAAGGGCATATACTCAATGAATCTAATGTGTAGTGGTCGACTCAGGCTCATCTTGGCGAAGTCCAGAACCTCATCATCATTTATTCCCTTCATGACTACAACATTTATCTTCACCGGGTCAAGGTCCCTTTTTAATGCTTCCTCTATGCCATTCAGGATAAGAGATAACTTTCCTACTTTGGTAATGCGATGGAACTTGTTAGCATCCAGACTATCCAGACTAATATTTATCCTTTGGAGCCCAGCATTCTTCAAATCTTTAGCATAACCCTTTAAGAGGATTCCGTTGGTGGTCATGCTCAGATCCTCAACGCCTTTAAGATTAGCAAGTATCTCTACTAAATAGACTACTCCCTTTCTCACTAAAGGCTCCCCACCAGTAATCCTGACCTTATCAATCCCCCAGTCTATGCTGTATCTCACTATCTCTTCTATCTCCTCAAACCTCAGGATATCCTCATGCCTCAAGGGCTTTATTCCTCCGGGAGGCATGCAATAGACGCACCTCAGGTTGCATCTATCAGTTACAGAGACTCTCAAATAAGTGATCTTCCGATTATATCTGTTAATTAACTCTTTCATCATATATTTCATTTTGCATTTTTCCACTTTACCTTTTTCATTTTACATTGATTTTTTTACTTTCTTCCCCATCACCACTCTCACCTTGTGGCTCTTTCCATCCTTGTGGGGCTTGATCAGATCTCCCTCTATTCTCTTTCCATCAACATAGATCTCTTTTACCCCATGCTCTAATCCTTTAGGATTCTCAATCTCAATCTGGTAGATGGCGCCCCTAAAAGGCCTTCTTATCTTACACTTCTTCCAGGAAGAGGGAAGACAGGGATCTATCTTCAATCCCTCAAAGTCTCTTCTTGCCCCCAGCATCCATTCCGTAGCCATCATATAGGCCCAGCCAGCGGTACCAGTAAGCCAGCTAAATGCCCCTTCTCCAAAGAGATAGGGATGCTCTGGCCCAATCAGGTATTCGCTGAAGACATAGGGCTCTGTCTTGTATAATTCATAATCCTTCTGCTTATTGGGCATAATTTTCTTCAATGCTTGATAAGCCCTTTGCCCCTTTTTTATTGAGAGGTCAGCAGCAATTTTAAAAGCATTGCCATGGCAGAATAGGGCCGCATTCTCCTTCGTCCCCTTAACAAACATCGTTATTCTTCCTAACCCGGGATCATACTCTGAATAGGCTGGTGAGAATAATACCAGCCCATGCTCTGTATCTAAATGCTTATCTGTAGACTCCATGACTTTCTTTAGCCTGTCTGTAGGAATGATGCCTGAAAGAATGGCCCAAGCTTGAGTGGCTAAGAATATTTTCCCCTCTTTATTCTTATGAGAGCCAAACGGCTCTCCTCGGTCATTATATCCTCTGAGATACCATTCTCCATCCCAGCCATTTTTATTAATCGTCGCTGCCAATCCTTTAGCCCTACTCTTTAATTCCTCTGCTTTCTTACTATCCTTTACTAATTCCGCAAGCTCAGAAGCCATATCCAAGGCCCTTACGAGCATCTGGGCGATGAGCACACTTTCTCCTTTCCCCTTTATTCCACAGGTATCGAAACCGTCATTCCAGTCTCCTCGACCAATCTTAGGAAAGCCATGTTCTCCTCTATCATTCCAGGAATAGTCCAACTGCTTATAGATATGCTCTATAATCGTTCCCTCATCCTCTCCCTCCTTGCACCACTTATCTTTTAGATAAAAGACTTTCTCTTTCAGGATATCTGTATCCCCGGTCTCTTTCACATAGGCATTCACCAGATAGGTAAACCAAACCACTTTTCCCTTCATGGGGCTCTGGTCCCAGGGGCCGTCCAGTGACCAACCCACAGCATTTGTCCCATCCGGCCTAATTAAAGCGGCAAACTCCCTTATTCGTTTTTTAGCGAATTCTGAATTTAAACTAAGAATACTTTCCGTATCTTGTACACTGCACCTGTATCCCTTTCCTGGACCGCCCCCATGGTAATAAGAGGGATTCCTCGACCAGTAGGCATTAATGTAGAGTTGATAGGGAAGCCAAGTATTGACCAAAGTATTAAAATCTTTATCCGGAGTCTCAATCTTAATCAGAGAAGTCTTCTCCTGCCAATCCTTTCTCACCGCATCCAATTCCTTCCTTACCTGAATGACATCCTGATACTTATTCAATATCTCTTTTACTCTCTCCTTACTCTCTGCCTGCCCCGTTAGAGACGCGCCTTTGCGTTCATTTTGCACTTCAGTCTCTTTCGGGGTCTGACCTAGGATGAAGATGAACTCCTTCTCCCCTAATCCATCCAATCCAAAGCTGTGCTGCAATACTCCAACCGCATCCTCTCCCTCACAATTAGAATTTTGCAGGACCTCGTTCTTCAGTCCATCGGGATTTGAGATGTCATTGTATCTTCCAGTAAATACTGTCTTCAGGCATTCATAACCGTCCATCTTGAAGTTAGAACCAAAGAAGACTAAACCTTCAAAAGGTTTAATATCCCCTTCCTGCCACTGGGCAGACTTCCTCCCTAAGATGGCTTTTGTCTCTCCATCCCACCAGACCTTATTGTAAAGAGTAGTAATATTATGGATGCGCAATTCTAAAAAATATTGACCGATGAGCCATTCTACGAAGCCATATAAAGAGAACCTTCTCTTTCTTCTGGTATCATTCTTTATTCTCACCTTCCAGATCTCGCAGGACTCTTTCCGGGGAACGAAGTAGGTTATCTCTCCTGTCACCCCAAAGGCCTTGGTAGTAATGGTGGTATATCCCAAACCATGCCTTCCCTCATAGAAGTCCAGTTCCCTCCTCATGGGCTGCCAGTTCAAACTCCAGTACTGCCCAGTAACTAAGTCCTTCAGATAGACATACCTTCCCGGCCGGTCAGTCAAGAAATTACTTGGGCCCCATCTCAAAATCCTGTTTATCCCGCAGTCCTTATAGAAACTATATCCCCCTCCGGTATGGGAGACCAAAGCGCAGTAATCCTCGTTGGTCAGATAGTTAATCCAGGGACGAGGCGTCGCTGGATTAGTTATTACATACTCCTCATTCTTCTCATCAAAATGACCATACTCCATAAAGCTAATCCTCCTTTATTTACATATTGGAGTCTAGGCGCCAACGCTAGTGCGCCGTCCTATTCCATGAAGCTAATCCTCCTTTGTTTACATATTGGAATTTAGGCGCCAGCGAAGCGCACCGTCCTACTCCATCTTAACCTCCAATATTTAATCCCATAATTCTATTTTAACAAATTGACCCTTTTCTATTCCTTCGCTTAATCTGGGAATCTTTAGTAGGCCGTCTGCTTTTACCAAGGAGACGATATTTGCTGAACCCCTATGCAATGGAATAGCAATCAGTTTCCCCCCCTTCTCTTCAAGTTTTACTCTTATGAACTCCTCCCTTCCTGTAGAAGAGGTAACGGTTCTGGCTAAACGGGCATTAACGGTTCTAATCTTTTCTTTGGCATTCATCATGGCTAAGATGATTGGCTCTACTATCTTTCTGAAAACAATCATGACGCTTACTGGATTTCCAGGAAGTCCGAAAATAACTTTTTCTTTTACTTTTGCAATAATGGTGGGCTTACCTGGTTTTATGGCTACTCCTTGAGTTAGAATCTTACCTTTGGTCAAGGAATTCATCACTTTGAGAGTTAAATCATAAGCACCGACTGAACTTCCCCCGGAGATGAGAACTATATCTGTCTTAGATAAAGCCTCTTTTACCTTTTTCTTTAAAATTTTATAATCATCCTTAATAATTCCAAAAGGTATGGGCTCTCCTCCGCACTTCTTAATCTGAGCAGATAGGGAGTAGGTATTCATATCCCGAATCTGTCCGGCTTTAGGGGTTTTTAAAGGACTGACCAACTCATCTCCTGTAGGGATGATGGCTACCTTTGGCTTTCTGTATACCTTTATCTTGGTAATCCCCAATCCACTCAAAGCACCGATATCCTGGGGCCTTATTCTATGTCCTTTTACTAATAAAACCTCTCCCTTTTTAATATCTTCTCCTCTCTTTGCGACGTTCTCACCAGGAGTCAAGGCCTTTCTCAATTCAATCCTTTTTCCTTTGACCTCCACATATTCCAGCATCTCAACGCTATCTGCCCCTCGGGGTATTATGGCACCGGTATTTATCTTTATCGCTTCACCTTTCTTGACCTCTTTCTCTGGAACCTCACCAATCTTTATTTCTCCAATTAAAGATAGAGAAATAGGTTTTTCTTCACTCGCCCCAAAGGTATCTCCTGCTTTGACTGCATAGCCATCCATCATGGCCTTATCGAATGGCGGCAGGTCCTCCGGAGAAATAACATCAATTGCCACGAACCTATCCAGACTCTCAGTGGTTTCTATAGTCTCAGTTTCCATAAGTCTTATCGTTCCCAATATCTTCTTTGCCTCATCAACCGTCTTCAGTTCTAACATCCCAACCTCGTTCTACTTAGAATGGTGAGTCTTTATCTGCGATTAATTCCTCAAGGCAAACGATGTGCGTTGAGTATCTGTGTTGTAATCTGCGGTCATCTGCATCTATATCTGCGGTTATCTGCATCTCAAAAGATTATCTTTCCTTCGATAAATCTTAAGATGCGCCTGTCTTTGGGACTGGTAAAGATTTCTCGAGCGTTTCCCGATTCAATGATCCTACCCTCAAATAGGAAACTGGCCTGGTGGGCGAGACGCCGTGCCTGAAACATATTATGAGTAGCAAGGACAATAGTTGTCTTGAATTCTCTATTAATATACTTTACTAATTCCTCAATTATGGCCACATTCCTGGGATCAAGATCGGAAGTAGGTTCATCAAGAAAGAGGATCTCTGGCGCTAAAACCATAGCCCTCGCTATAGCCACCCTCTGTTTCTCTCCCCCAGAGAGGTTCCTCGCTCCCTTATGCTCATAGTCTTTAAGGCCTACTACCTCTAAAGCTTTCTTTACCTTCTCGGCAATCGATCTTCTATTCTCTCCTCTTACCCTTAATCCATAGGCCACGTTCTCATAGACAGAGGTATTGAAGAGGACGGGCTTCTGGAAGACCAGAGTCATCCTCCGTTGTAGCTTCAAACGTTCATTCTCTCTTAGTGCTCTTCCATCGAAGTAGATCTCCCCAGAAGTCGGTTCTTCTAAGAGGTTCAGCAGGCGCAGTAAAACACTCTTTCCCACGCCACTCGGTCCTATTATAGCATGTATTCTTCCCCTTTCCAATTGAAGATTTAGCTTTTTTAGAATATTCTCTCCATTATATTCCTTGGATAGATTATGGGTCCGTATGGCATATGGGTTCATTCTTTAACCCTCTGTAAGTAATATAGTCCAGCATTGATTAAGAAGGCAATGGCGAGTAGTATGATCCCTAAGGCCAAGGCGATCTCAAACTTTCCCTTCCCGGTCTCTAAGGCAATGGCCGTAGACATCACCCGGGTAGTTCCCTTTATATTCCCTCCCACGATCATGGCTGCTCCGATCTCAGTAATTACCCTCCCAAACCCAGCGATTAAAGCTGCTAAGATGGCCACTCTCGCTTCCCTTAAAACGGTCAAAGTCGTCTGGACTTTTGTTGCCCCAAGAGAGATGGCGCTCTTAGTAATGGAGGGGTCCACGCCTTTCACTGCTACTAAGGATAAAGCTCCAATAATGGGAGTTGCTAAGATAGTCTGGGCAGTGATCATGGCACTTGGGGTATAGAGAAGTCCTAACATACCCAGAGGACCCCTATGGGATAAGAAGAGATAGATGAAGAGCCCCACCACTACTGTGGGAAGGGCGAAGCAGGTGTTGAGTATGGTAGTTATTACTCCCCTTCCCGGAAATTTATGAAGCCCAACCAATGCTCCCAGGGGAATGCCGAGGCATGAGGCCAGAAGAACCGCAGTTCCTGAAATGCGCAGGGATAGGAATATAATGGTATAGGTCCCTCTGTCCAGAGTGAAAAGTAAGCGAAAGGCCTCTTTAAGGCCTGCCAATATGTAATCCATACTATTCCCCCACGGGATGGAAGAGTGGTTCCCCAAACTCTTCCTTGCCAAACTCCCTTATTATCTTCTTTCCTTTATTTGAAATGAGAAAGTTAATAAATTCTATACCTTTTCTATAATTAATGTGGGCATACTTTTTAGGATTAACTAATATTATGCTGTACGGGTTATATAATAACTGATTTCTGTTAGAGAGCATAATTAAAGCTATCCTACCTTTACAGGATAGATAGGTAGCGTGATCTGTTAGGCAGTAGGCTTTCTTCTGGCTTGCTATAACTAAAGTGGCTCCCATCCCCTGTCCCGTCTCCTGATACCATTCACCCTCTGGAATTAAACCCACTTTTTTCCAGAGTTGTCTCTCCCTTTTATGGGTTCCAGAATCATCTCCCCGGGAGATGAAAAGCGCTTTTTTATGAGCAATGGTAGATAAGGCAGATATTACCCCACTCATCCCCTTAATCTTCGCTGGATCATCCTCTGGTCCTACAATGACGAAGTCATTATACATGATACTCTTTCTATTTACCCCATATCCATCCCTTACAAATTTCTTCTCGGTCTCCGGATCATGGACCAGGATTAGGTCACAATCCCCATTCTTTGCTAACTGAATGGCCTTCCCTGTTCCACAGGCAATAACATCTACCTTTGCTTCTGCCTCTTTCTCAAAGACCGGGATCAGGGCATCGAGAAGACCAGAGTTCTCTACGCTTGTGGTAGTAGCCAAAATAAGATGGGAAACTCCTTTCCTGCAGCCCAGGGTAAAGACCATGACAAATATAAATCCCAAAAGAAATATCTTCTTTTTCATTCGCATTCTTTTATTCGCGACTATTCGCGTTTGTTTATTACGTTCCTGCCCGATAGTTCGCGTTGATTCGCGTCACAAAAAAACCAGCTCCCGTGGACTTAAAGAAGCTGGTTTAAATCTCCTTTCCAAACACGGGAGGTATCCCAATTTCTCGGGATGCCCTATCGCCCCGATATCATATTCCTTAATTGGAACTTAGTACATCGGGGTCGGAGCAATATTAAGTTTTCAAGTTTAGTATAATCTAATTTCCTGTCTCTGTCAAGTCAAAATTATAATCCTTGGATCCTGACTCCTCTGGGATATTCTATAGAGAAAGAGAAGTTAAGCTCTTTCTTCTCTTTGGGAAGAAGGTCAAACCCCCACTTTATAATACCCTGCTCTATCTCTTCTGTGGGTTCATCACTCATCTCAAGGAGTTTAACCTTAATTTTGGAATCCTGAGAGACCGGAATCTGGTCAATAATGGTAATGGTTTCCTTCTCTTTCTTATAATTCTCAACCTCTATCTTATAAGCATAAGTGGTCTCTTTCTTCTTGCCAGAGGATTTAGTCTTTTTGCTTATCAGCTCTCTCTTCACCTTTATTCCTTCATCGACCCCTAAGAATAGTTCGTATTCCTCCTGCGGGGCAATGGTATCGATTCTGGAAATCCCAATATAATCTGCTCCGGAGAAGACATTCACTTTACCCGCCAAAAGAGGATAATCGGTATCGTTGATTATGGTGGCTTTGAGATAGGCATAAGGAGAGAGGCGGGGCACAGAGGAATATTCCAGCTCTGCTAAGGATAACCTCTTGACATCGATGGTTGTCTTATGGGGAGTGCCATCGCTTGGAATACTCTCCTTCTTCTTAATATTGAAGACCACTGATATCCCTCTCTCCTCTATCTCGGAAATCATAGGCTTGACTATCGTTATTGCTCCCTCTTTCATTACAAATGCGTATTCATCAACTGCTTTCCCTAAAACTACTTCCTTAGCTAATTCTTCTTCTTTTTCCCGATATAACTTAGCCTTAAATCTAATCGGCTCGTAGATTCTCAAATACCAAGGGGACGGTTCTGGATGCCGGGCACCGACCACTGGCCGAGCCGTAGAAAGGGTAAGGTTAACATCCTCCCAATTCTCTCCCGTCTTTTGACTTACTACTCCATAATAGGTAAGTTCCACTTCTTTAGAAGCCACTTGACCCCGGGCATCGTATAAGGGGTGCCATCTCGCTCCCAGAATGACATAAGAGAGTTCTAAATCGAGGATACCCATCCTGGTAACCTCAACCGTTACCAGAACCGATTTTTCCTCTAGTGCTCTGTGGCCTCTAATCTTTCTCAGCTCCTTCTCCAGTCTCACTATTTTGACCTTAAGTTTCCGTCTCTTGACTTCGGCATCGAGGCGTTCCCGAGCGTTCTTGGTTAAATTAGTATTGAGAAATTTTAAAATGGCCCGCCAATCGCTTACTGTGGGTTTTTGAATAAGCATCTTCTTTGAGATATCCTCCGGCATCTGCACCTTTATCGATTTAAGGAACTCATCCTGAGTTTTTGAAATCTCAACCTTATCCCGAAGGGCTTTATCCTGGTCTTTAAGTCCTTGAATCTCCTCTTCTAACTTCTTTATCTTCTCCCCCCGGGGTTTCTCTAAAAAAGTTCTTTTTATATCCAACCCTAAGATTTTAGCCCGGGCACTTCCCCTCCCTGTAGCATAAATGGAATCTTCCAGAATACCCGCCGGAAGGTCTTTAAAGAGCAGTTCATACTTACCCGGCTGAAGGGTCAGGCGGTTAGTCCTGGTAACCAGAGCCCGATCTGAATAGACTGTAACTGCGGATATCTTTGATTCGACCTCTTTTGCTACTGGGCTTCCCATTACTGCTGCACTAGTCAAAAGCAATACCACCAGAATTAAAGGAATAATCTTCTTCATCGTTTTTTGCCTCCTTCATTTGTTTTCAGTCTATCATAAGTAAGAAATAAAGTCAAATTATCTAATTGACTTGGCTATCTCATTTTTTACTCTTATCCAGTCTTCCTCAGAGGATTCTATTACTTTAATGGCTGCTATTCCGCAGGTTTGATAAGCGGTAATATCCCGGTCTCTATCACCGACCCCAAAGATAACATCATAACTTTTCTGGATGGCTCTGACAGTATCAATCTTGTATTCCATACTTCGAGCAAAGAGCTTTCTATGATATACCTCTCCTTCTGGGAAGTTATGTGCCTTTAGCCACCATTTGGTTGCCTCAAGAACCGTGGTCTCTCTGCTACTCACATAGAATATTTTAATCCCCTTCTGCTTTATCCATCTTAAAACCTCTCGGGACTTAAGGATTGGCTTATCTTGTTTTACTAGTTCGGGGTTAAAGTACTTTCTCCAGTTTGTGCTACCATCTGGGTTAGTGGCCATTGCTCGTCTTTCCTTTTCATTGGCAATCGTTCCATCGATATCAATGACACAGGCTTTAGGCTTAGGTGGCTGGGCAAGGGTTTTCTGGGCTCCAGCAAAGAAGATAGAAATAATAACTAACCCCAGAATCCCAATCCATAGATACTTTCTTCTCATCTCTTTCGTCTCCTTTCTATTCGTGTCTCCTACCGAAGCAGCCTAATTGGCAGTCAATAATCTTGATTCCCAATTCATTCGCTATCTTGCCAATCTCTATGGGTTTCACTTTCAACCGTTTAGCCAGAGCCAAGGCTTCAACACAGGGAATTCTTTTTTCCTTAGCTATTTTCAAAAGTTCGTCTTTTATCACTTTATTTTCTCCTTAACAAACCTTACTGCCTTATCAAACTCCTTTGGAGAAATTACTAAATCCACTTTCTTTAATGCTTTCTTGGCGCTTTCCTTCGTTTTCTTTCCCCTTGCCTTGATAAGTATAGCAATGTCCGGCTTGATATAATCCAAGACGCCTGTTCCTTCAATGATTACCCCCTTGCATTCAGAGACCATCCCTAAGGCAACCTTTAAAGCCCAACCTAAGTCTTTTCTGGGAGAACTAACCAGGACGACCTTCTCTGCTCCCGCCTCCTTCAGTAAGGCGGTATCTTTTCCTAGAACTTCAATCGCCTCATCCTTAGAAGTAATAGAAATGTTCTTTTTAGAAACTGTAGTCTTTATCGCTCCGAAGCCCTTCAAACCTTTAAGAATCTTGCAGGCCAGAGCGGTCTTCCCCACCCCCTTATGCGCTCCAGATATAGTAATAATCTTCACCCCGCACCTTCTACCATCTTCACCCCGCACATTTTTGTATTCACCCAGCACCTTTTACTTTGAGGTATCCTTTCGTAGCAGAAAGGTGCTGGGTTTATTTCCTGTCTTTGCTTAAAGGTGCGGGGTTCATCTTTAGTCCTTAGAGAGAATTGACGTAACTCTCAATCAATGCCTTTGCTTCTTCTACCTGCTCTTTTGAAGTTAGAATATCTACCTTGCCCATAGGACCTAAGTGAGGGATATCTGCGGAACGAAGCATTGCTGGAATCCCATTCTTCTCTAATAAATCTTTCAACATCTCGGCAATCGACCTATTCGGTGCAAGGTAGGCTACTTCCCACATTTAATATTCCCCTTCATCTCCCTTTGAATTTTTGGTGAGGGTCTATCAGGAATAGCTCAATCTAGAGTTTCAGACTTGTTTGGTAGACTTCTCTTTTGGGAATGCTACGTAATTGGGCGACTCTTTTGATGGCTTCTTTTTTGGAGAGGTTCTCTTCTTTCATCACTAATTTTAGGTGGTCGAGGATTGATAAATTCTGCCACTTCTCTTTTAGGATCTCTCTTTCTTGAGCACCTTTTAAGATAATGGTGAATTCTCCTTTTGGCTTAACAAATTTCTCTATTGCTTCGCTTACCTTTCCTCTGAATGTCTCCTCAAACTTCTTGGTAAGTTCCCTGGTCAAAGAGACCTCTCTATCTCCTAAAATTTCTAATATATCTTCTAAGGTAGCAACCAATCTATGAGGCGCCTCATAGAAGATGATGGTTCTTTTTTCAGACTTTAATTCCTTTAACTTGTCACATCTTGCCTTCTTTTTAGAAGGAAGGAATCCCTCAAAGACAAAGCTGTCTGTGGGAAGGCCAGAGATGACCAAAGAAGGGACAAAGGCGGTCGGACCTGGTATGGGGAGAATAGAGATATTCTCTTTTAATGCTTTCTGGATAATAAAATAGCCCGGATCGGATATTCCGGGCATCCCAGCATCAGAGACTAAAGCAATATTCTTTCCCTCTTTTAATTTCTCAATTAAGAAATCGGCCTTGGTTATCTTATTATGCTCAAAGTAAGAGGTTAAAGGAATATGGATGTTATATCTATTTAATAGCTTCCTCGTCCTTCTGGTATCCTCACAAGCGATTAAATCGACCTCTCTTAAAATTCTCAACGCTCTTAGGGTAATATCTTCCAAGTTCCCAATAGGTGTTCCCACTATGTAGAGAGTTCCTGATATCATATCTCATCACAATCTGGCAACAGGAGCTGGCCTTCTCTTATGTTCTGTATTCTTTATTTTATTCTTTACTTTTTCAATGAACTCTTTCTTGAATCCTAATTCTATCAGTTCTTCGTCACTCTTCTTCTCGTTAAGCATATGATAGAGGAGTCTATCCACCTCTTCGTAAGTAAAGCCCAGTTCCCCTTCATCTGTCTGGCCAGGCCAGAGGCCAGCGGTAGGGACTTTTTTAATGATTCTATCTGGAACTCTTAAATCTTTAGCCAGTTGCCTCACCTGAGTCTTGTATAAATCCCCCAGAGGCTCAATATCCACTCCTCCATCACCATACTTTGTAAAATATCCTAAGAGTAGCTCTGTCTTATTGCTCGTCCCTAAAACAAGTGCCTTATACTTTGCTGCCTGATCATATAGGAGAATCATCCTCGTTCGGGCCATGATGTTTCCTTTTCTAATCTTGTCTGTATCCTTCAAAGAAGCCAGGAGGCTATCTATTACAGGGGCAATTTCTATCTCAACAAGATTGATTTCTAAGGTCTTTATTACTTCTTTGGCATCCCCTACATCTTTTTTACTCGTTGTCTTGGAAGGCAGGATTATACCATAGACGTTTTCTGCTCCCAGGGCTTCTTTCGCCAAATAAGTAACGACAGAAGAGTCTAATCCTCCAGATAATCCAAAGACTACTTTGCTGAAGCCTGCCTCTTTCACCTGCTTCCGAATAAACTCAACTATCTTCTCTTTTACTCTCTTGATATCAATCTTCAACTCTTCCATCCTGATCACCTAATTATCTTCGGCTTTCAAGCTATTAATTCGATCTTGAGCTTCCTTAACCTCCTCACTTTTGGGATAGCGCTTAATGACTTGCTGGTAAGCCTTAATTGCTTGCTCCTTTTGATTTAGCTTCCGATAATAAATATCTCCTATAAACATTTGTGCTAAGGGTGCCCAAGTACTATTAGGATAATTCTTTATTAGTTTTCGATATTCTTTGATAGCCTGATCATAATCTTTTAATTCACATTGATAGAGGAATCCTATTTCATATTGGACATAATCAGCTTGATCGCTTCTGGGGTAATTCTTTACTACTTTTCGGTACTCCTCAATTGCTTTTGAGATGTCCTCAAAATCATGCTTGTAGATATTACCAATGACATTCTGGGCTAAACTAGCCAAGCTACTTTTTGGATAGTCAGTTATTACTTTTCGATAAGCAGTTAATGCTCGATCATAATCTTCTAAGTCCCCGGAAATAGTAGCTATAGCGTATTGAGCCGATGCAGCATTATAACTACCGGGATAGTCCCGGATTATTCCCTGATATTCTTCAATCGCTTTTTCCGAATCTTTTAAACCCTCCCAATAGATTTCCCCTATATCAGAGCGAACATCGTCAGCCCATTTACTATCGGGGTATTCTTCAACAAATTTAGAGTGGTCAACAAGGGCTTTTTTATATTCCTCTTTACTATAAACAACATTCTTTTCCCAAAAACTGTTCTTTAAATCTCTATATTTGTCATCAAGTGCAAAGTATTCTGATCCACCATGAGTTTTCCTATCATATTCTATATCTGCTAATAATTTATCTGCACTTTTAGTGAATCTAAAATAGGTTAAGCCTATTATGCCTAAAGGTACCGCTAGTATAAGGACAACGGTAAGGACAACGGTTAAAAGATAACAAAGATAAGTACTGATACTCCTTAATAAGCTGAAATTATAGATGGTTTTTATTGCTGTTATAAAAAGTATTAATGCCCAAAGACTGACTGCAACAAAAATTATAGAAGCAGCTGTTTCTAATTTTAAGGCAGTGAAAAGTACATTTAAGGGGAATACAATTAGATAATATACTGCGCTAATAAAAAGAGCACAGTTTAGTAAACTCTTAAAAGCTCCTTTTCCTCTAAATAACCGAGCAATCAGATTTATTATACCTGCACCTAACAATAATGCTAAAAAGGAAAGAATAAGCAAACCGGCAGTTACTATTAATGCTTGCCAAAGAGGATGAAACTTAATGAAAAAATCGAATTCTTTTAGAATGGGTTCAGGTTCAAAAATAAAACTACTCAGTATTAGTAGACTATAGGTAAAGAAGAAGACTAATAGTCCATCAGCGAAGGGCTTTTCTTTTTTAATCCTCTCAAAAGTAGGGACTGGTTTAGTAATTATT
Source organism: bacterium (assembly GCA_030616365.1). GTDB lineage: Bacteria > UBP18 > UBA7526 > UBA7526 > UBA7526 > JAUWXM01. Next base: position 16,082 of record JAUWXM010000008.1, read on the forward strand.
CCCCAGGCTAATTTTAATACCTTCTTCATCTGCCTTCTTGTCCTACTTTTTCATCAAATATACAGCACCCAGAATCAAGGATCCAGGATCCAAGATCAAGGATCCAGATTAGTGGGCTCTCACAATCTCCTTAATCCTCATAAGTCTGGTCAGATCTGCCCTCTCCATCTAAATTTATTCAGATTTTAATTCAAAAGTATTTTTATTTTTCTTCCACCATTCTTTCCAGTTTCTGATGGCTTCATCCTTTTCTTCATTGGAACTATCCATAATAGATGCTTCATAGATATGAAAATGATCAAATAACCAAGGCTTAGAGGGTTTATTTATGACCGTCTCCAAAAATAAAAGGGCATGATCACAGACTCGAACAGATACTTCACGTCTGGGTCCTTTTGCTTTTCCGGTTTTGTGGTTAATAAGCCCGACTTCCCAGTCAATAAGTACTGTTTTATCATCTAAAAATTTGATAACATCAGGAATTAAAGATGTTTCCCCAATTTCACCTAAAGCATATATAGCTACACAGCGAAGAAATGTACTCTCATCTTTTAAGAGATTTTTTAAGTACGGTACTGAAGGTTTACCTGTCTCTATTAGAAACTCTATAACACAACCATCAGTAAAAGGAGCAAATCCTAAGTAAGATGGTAGGCAGGGAGCTAGTCCACCAACCCAAGCAGCAGGCGATCGGGGTCGTCTTTTCTTTAATGTTTTTAAAAGGCAGGGATAAATTTTATCCCCATAGGCTAATAAATTTTTCTTTGCATCGTCTCTCGTGGCAATATCACCAGATTTTAGATTCTCAATCAATCTATAGATTTTTCTTTTCTCATTAAGCTTATATAAACCCCCTCCAATTAGGCAAGTCACTACGATTATCAATAAGCCTATACTTATGATCTTCTTCATTTGTTTTCCTCTTCTATCCTTATTTACTTTTAAAGTTTAAATTGAATTAGTGGGCTCTTACAATCTCCTTAATCCTCATGAGTCTGGTCAGATCTGCCCTCTCCATCTCAGAGAGTTTCATGGTGATATACTTTATGGTCTCTTCTAGATTGGGAATGAAGATATACTCTAAGGCATTCACTCTTCTGCGAGTTCGTTCTATCTCAGCAGCCAAAAGTTCCAATGTCTTCTCCAAAGAGGCTAATTTGACTAAAGAAGGTAGTAGGTCTGAGTAGGCCTTCAAAGCAGCATCCAATTCAGATGAAGTAGTTGCTAATCCATAATTATGGATATCTCCTTCTTTCTTAATTTCATACTCTGGAACCTTGACACCTACGATATACCTAAAAGAAACCTCAAGAGTTATTTTCTCTCCAGGCCACATTAAGGCCTCCTCAATGAATTCCGGAGGCATGAGCATCCGAGCAGCAGTAACAAAGCTTTGAAAGGCCTTCTTCAAGCCCTCTTCTACCTCTTTCCTTAAGCCTATTACCTCTTTGACTAAGGGCATGAACTGCTTTATCAGTTCATCCTGCTTATCCTTAAGAAGTCTGTGGCCCCTCTGAGCAAGGAGAATCCTTTTCTTCAGCCTCAATAACTCCATCCGGGTAGGACTAACGGAAAGACGCATCCTTCACTCCGTCTTTTGGGACAGTTTTTGAAAAAGGTTGATTATTAAAAGGCTGGGAATCACTCCTCCCAGAAATACTCCAAGACAGAAAGGTATGCCGAAAGATTTCATTTTGGCTACATATCCTATTAATCTGTACTCAACCCAAATAGGAAATATGAGTAAAAAGATACCACTTACAATTATTCCTGCTACTATGATAAGATTTTTGTTGAATTTTAAACTGAATTTTCCAATGAGTGCTCCCAAAAGTGCAAAACCAACAATATGAACTACCAGATCAAACACCCATTCCATATCATCACCAGAATAAAATAAAGAAGATTAAAGAGAAAGAAAAGCAAATAGCCTACTCCACCAACTATAGCCCCTGCTTGGGCTCCAGATAACACAGCCCCAATAGTAAGAACAGCAAGGGGAAGACCTAAAAGACAGCCATCCCAAAAAAGTCTTAAAACAGGGCGATGATACCACCCTATACTCCAGAGATTATAGAAGTTAAATGCTCCTAAAACTCCAGCTAAAATTGTGCATATTATTGTTATCCAATGCCTTTTAAACCAACCGAGCACTTTTTTAAACATAAAATATTTCCTATTCTGACTTTGGCCTTTGGACTTCGGACTTTGGACTTTCTTGTTTCAGGTATTTCTTAATATACTCGTCTCTTATTCTCTTCAGGTCACTGGTGGGAATCATGGTGAGGAGTTTCCAGCCGAGGTCTAAGGTCTCTTCAATACTTCTATTCTCTTCCTCGCCTTGGGCAAGGAACTCCTCTTCAAACCTATCGCTGAACTTTGCGTAGAGTTTATCCAGTTCTGTCAAAGCTGCTTCACCAAGGATGATGGCCAGTTCCTTGGCTTCTTTCCCCTTAGCATAACAGGCGAATAACTGGTTGGTGACATCTCCATGGTCCTCTCTGGTCTTACCCTTACCAATCCCCTTCTCCTTCAATCGGGACAGAGAAGGAAGAACGTCTATGGGAGGATAGACTCCCTTTCTATGCAATGGTCGAGAGAGAATAATCTGTCCCTCTGTGATATAACCCGTCAAATCGGGAATGGGATGAGTCTTATCATCCTCAGGCATGGTGAGGATGGGGATCTGGGTGATGGAGCCCTCCTTTCCCTTAATCCTTCCCGCCCTTTCATATATGGTGGATAAATCAGTATACATATACCCTGGATAGCCCCTTCTTCCCGGGACCTCTTTGCGAGCTGCGGATATCTCCCTTAAGGCATTGGCATAATTGGTCATATCGGTTAAGATTACCAGGACATGCATATCTTTCTCAAAGGCAAGATACTCAGCACAAGTTAGGGCCAGCCGGGGAGTAGCGATTCTCTCAATGGCTGGGTCATCTGCTAAGTTGACGAATAGAACCGCCCTCTCAATAGCTCCGGTCCTTCTAAAATCAGTGATAAAGTAGTTTGCCTCTTCGAAGGTAATGCCCATGGCAGCGAAGATTACCGCGAACTTCTCCTCTTTCCCTAATACTTTTGCCTGCCTGGCAATCTGGGCAGCGATCTGGGGATGAGGTAATCCTGCACCAGAGAATATGGGAAGCTTCTGACCCCTTACTAAGGTATTCATGCCATCTATGGCAGAGATTCCGGTCTGGATGAACTCTGTGGGATAGTCCCTTGCCGTGGGATTTATGGGGTTACCATTGATGTCAATCCTTTCCTCTGGGATGATTTTGGGGCCACCATCAATGGGCCTTCCCAATCCATCGAATATTCTTCCCAATAAGTCTGTAGAAACACCGAGTTCAATTCCTTTCCCTAAGAACCTCACCCTTGACTGATAGACATTGAGTCCCGTGGTCCCTTCAAATAGTTGAACCAAGGCCTTATCACCGGTAACCTCTAATACCCTCCCCCTTCTTACCTCTTTGGTAGCCAGTTCAATCTCCGCAATCTCACCATACTTAATTCCGCTTGTCTCCTCTATTAAGACAAGGGGGCCAGCGATATGAGATACGGTCAGATATTCTTTAACCATTACTCCTTCCTCTCGACTAAGGACTCTATTTCTCTCTTTATTTCTCTCTCAATGCTATCGAACTCCTTTATATCCTTCTTTTCTATATACTTCATCCGGGCAATCCTCTCCCTGACCTTCAAAGTAAGTAACTTCTCCAGGGGCACTTCCTTCTCCAGAGCATGCTTAGAAGAACGGTGGAGTTCTAAGATAACCTTTAGCATGCGATACTGCTTTGCCAATGGGGCATAGACATCCACCTCATGGAAGGCATCCTGCATGAGGTAGTCCTCCTTAATGGACTTGGCAGTCTCCAGGACCAACTGTTCCCTTGGAGAGAGGGCCTCCCGCCCCACTAATCTCACAATCTCCTGCAAGGAGTCCTCTTCCTGCAATATGGCCATGGCGATATTCCTCAACTTCATCCAATCGCTGGCGATCTCCTTTCCTAGATAGGTCTCTACATTATCAAGGTATAGAGAATAACTATTGAGCCAGTTGATTGCCGGGAAGTGCCTCATATAGGCCAATCTATCCTCTAAGGCCCAGAAGACCTTCACCGTCCTCAATGTTGCCTGAACAACAGGATCTGATAGGTCCCCTCCTGGGGGAGAGACAGCGCCCATCACAGTAAGCGTTCCTTCCCGGTTCTTCGTTCCCTGACAGATGACCCTTCCCGCTCGCTCATAGAACTCTGCAACCCTGGTTCCCAGATAGGCAGGATATCCCTCCTCACCAGGCATCTCCTCTAATCTTCCCGAAATCTCTCTTAGAGCCTCAGCCCATCTCGATGTGGAGTCAGCCATGACAGCCACATTATATCCCATATCCCGATAGTACTCGGCAATGGTGATCCCGGTATAGATGCTGGCCTCCCTTGCCGCAACCGGCATATTGGAGGTATTGGCAATCATGATCGTCCTTTCGATTAGGGGTCTTCCTGTCTTGGGGTCCTTTAGTTTTGGGAATTCTAATAGAACATCGGTCATCTCATTCCCTCTTTCACCACATCCAACATAGATGATAATATCTGCATCTGCCCAAGCAGCAATACAATGGAGGATCACCGTCTTTCCGCTCCCAAATGGCCCGGGGATGCAGGCTGTTCCTCCTTTGGCCACGGGAAAGAAGGTGTCGATCACCCTCTGGCCGGTAACTAAGGGGACCTCTGGAGGGAGCTTCTTCTGGACCATCCTCTCCATCCTCACTGGCCACTTCTGTAACATCCTGATCTCTTTCAGGCCAGAGGAAGTCTTTACCTTAGCAATGGCTTGAGTAACAGTGAACTTTCCTTTTTTAATTACCCTTATCTCTCCCTCAATTCCTGGAGGAACTAAGACCTTATGGACTACTAAAGGGGTCTCCTGGACAGTTCCTAAAATATCCCCTGCCCTTACCTCATCTCCCTTCTTTACTAAAGGAATAAAGTCCCACTTCTTCTTCCTATTTACTGCAGGTAAAGTAATCCCCCGGGTAATGTAACTACCTGTTTTATCTCTAATAATATCCAGAGGTCTCTGGATGCCATCATATATCCCACTCATTAAACCCGGACCGAGTTCAACGCTCAAGGGGGCCATGGTAGTCTCTACCGGCTCTCCAGGTCCTAAACCAGAGGTCTCCTCATAGACCTGGATGCTCGCCTTATCCTCTTTAATCTCTATGATCTCACCGATGAGTCCCATCCTTCCCACTCTCACCATATCGTACATCCTGGCCTTCTCCATCCCCTCGGCAACTACTAAGGGACCAGAGACCTTGATTATTCTCGCCTCTTTCTTCACTTCTCTTCCTCTTTTAGAATGTCTGTGCCCAGTGCCTTCTCAGATATCTTTTTCAACCTCTCTCTCGCCAGGCCCAAAGTTTCCCCCTTTCCGGGAACGATGACGATATTTGAAAACTTACTAAGTTCTGTTATCAGTTCCTTAATCTGGGAGGATAAGCTCTCTGTAAGATAGATAGTGGCGTAATCTCTATCTTGAGCAAGGCTCTTCAACCTCTCTTCTGCTTCTTTGGCATCGACTACGGGAAAGGTTTCAATCCCTAAGGGCTTGAAACCTAAGATAGCATCCTTCTCGCCAATAATGGCAATCTTCACCCTCATCCTCCATTGCGACCACAGAATTCACAGAGATTTAAACATGGAGTGCACAGAGACTGTACTACAGAATTCTCTGTGTTCTCTGTAATCTTCTGGGTTAGGTGTGGTTTTTTCTGTGTTCTCTGTGGTTTTAAATAAAGGTATCCCTCATCCTTTCCCGGATCATCTGAGCGGGAATCTCATTTATCTTTCCGGTCAATATGCTCCTTAAAAGTTTTATTTCATTTTCTTTAGCGATTAAATAGGCGATGAGTACTTCCAGACCAGCGGTAATAAGTTTTGTCTTCTTAATATATTCTAAGAGAAAGTTATCACAGGAAAGCTCAAGTCCTCTCAAGCCTTCTTTCTCATACCCCATAACAGCCTTGGCATAAGGAGTAAAGGAGAGTTTCCTCAAGAAAGCACTCTCCTCCTTCTCATAGAATTCTAAGAAAAGTCTCTTAGTTAAACTCCCTCCCCCAATGAGGACTTTTGAAAAGAAATCCTTATCCCTTTTTAAAGCTCGGCAGCGAAAGAACATCTTTATATTGATAAGGTCAATTTCCTTACGAAAAAGGTCTATTGCAAATCCATTTTCAGCCTCTTCTGCCTTTTCGACACAGAGTCTATAGTATTCTTTATCTAAGATTATATCAATATCCTGGGGATTCTTGCTTTCTTCAAAAGTCTCTGTTGTCTTTTTCTGGATCTCTAAAAGTTCTTCTGCCTTTTCTATCTCTTTAGGATCGATGGTCCCCAGATCGATGAAGGGCAGTTTTTCCAAAGGAAGGGGCTTTGCTTTAAACTTATTCTTTAAAAAGACTTTCAAGTTATGGAAGTCGTAGCGCATCCTGAATAGGTCGGTCAACTCTCTATCTAAAGACCCCTTATCAATGAAGGAGTAGAGTCTCTTTAATTCATCATAGAGTAGGTCCTCAAAGTTGTTGATATCTTTTAGTTGTGAAACATATGGCCCGTAATCTGTCTCCTCAAGCTCCGAGAGGCTGGCTTTGGCAGAGGTGGCAGCGACCATCCTCTCTATTTTTAATTTATCGAGAAGCCGCGCCTCTAAGGCCCTTACCCTTCCTGTGATATAGACATATCTTGTGTCCATCTTACTTCCCAAAAAGTATTTTTACTAATCTGGGTTCCAGTTCCTCACGTTTGGAGCGAAGGAGGGATTCGAAGGAGTTATTAATTTCTATCTTCTTTCTCTTCAGGATGAATCCTCCGCTAATTCCTCTATCTTCTTTTGAAATTCTTAATTCTTTATTTATGCTCTTAATAAAAGAAGGAGTAATTCTTTTTCTATCTTCCTTTGATATGATAATCTCTCCCGAACCACTCTTCGCTACCTTGAGAAGCATCTTTTTAATTATATCTTGATAAGATTTTTTACCCAGTCTCTTAAGTTTTGCTAAGGCCTTCTTGTGGGCTTCCTCTATCAAACGCTCCTTCTCTTCTAAGACTATCCTCCTTGCTTCTAAGTTAGCCATAGTGAGGATACGGTCTCTTCTCCTTTGGGCTTCGAAAGAGGCAGCCTTTAGGATTTCCTCTTTAATGGAGGCTGCCTTTCTCTTGGCCTCCTTTAGGATTTCACTCACTCTATCTTGAATCTCTTTCTTGATCTTGTCTATCTCAAGGGAAAACTCTTCATCAATGCGCTCAATAATCTTCTCTAAAGGCATCTTTGACCCCTAACGGTTACTAAAGGTTACAAACGGTTACTATCAGTTACCTTTTTAAATAATGTAACCGGTTTTAACTGTTTTTAACCGTTGTTAACCGATATTAACTTACCCACACATTAACCCTTATTTTTAGAGCTTTATTCCCTGGAGCAGAAGGAAGCTGGCGAGA
>JAUWXM010000115.1 GCA_030616365.1 bacterium
AATCAATTAGTACAGAGGATGCTCTGCTCTGAGGCCCGGGTCGATGCCCAGAAGGTGAGGACCGGTTACCTGTCAGAATCCGACTGGCCAAAACTCACCATCGCTGCCGGAAGGTTGGCCGAAGCACCGATATTCATAGACGATACCCCGGCCATCTCTGTTCTGGAAGTAAGAGCCAAGGCGAGAAGATTGAAGGCAGAGCATAATATCGGCCTCATCATCATCGATTACCTCCAGCTCATGTCTGGCTCGGGAAGAATAGAGAATAGGCAGCAGGAGATCTCAGAGATATCTCGTTCCTTAAAGTCTTTAGCCCGGGAGCTAAATGTTCCAGTAGTTGCCCTATCTCAATTATCCCGGGCGGCAGAACAGAGGCCAAGCCATCGCCCCCAGCTCTCTGATTTGAGAGAAAGTGGTGCCATTGAGCAGGATGCCGACCTGGTTACCTTCATCTTCAGAGAAGAATACTATGAGCCAGATAATCCAGATGTAAGGGGGATCGCAGAGATAAATATTGGGAAGCAGCGTAACGGCCCCACCGGGACACTACAACTGGCCTTCATAAAGGAATACACCAAGTTCGAGAACTTAGCCAAGAGAGCAGAATAAAAGACAGGTAGACAGTGGGACAGTTAGACGGTTAGGTTGTTGTATAGTTGAATAGTCTGATGGTTGGATTGTCAAACCATAAAACCATAGAACCATTAAACCATAAAACTAATATCTGTCAGACTGAACTTAAACTGTCAAATTGATAAAAGTAGAGAGGAAATGAGTAGTTCATCCACTTGGGCAGAGATCGATTTAGATGCCCTGGTTCATAACTTTGAAGAGGTTAAAAAAAGGGTAGGCCCAGATGTTGGAGTCATGGCCATCGTTAAGGCTCAGGGCTATGGCCATGGGATGGTCCAGATCTCAAGGGCCCTGAAGAAGGAAGGGGTGAATTACTTTGGGGTAACTTCTCCCTTTGAGGCCTTCTTCCTCCGTAAAGAAGAGATCGAATCAGCCATTCTCATCCTGGGGCCCACTATGCTTGAGAAAGCATCCGGGATCATAGAGAAGAATATTACCCAGACGATATGCACCAAAGAGATCGCCCTTGCTTTAGCCGGAGAATGTAAGAGGTTGAAGAAGAGGCTCAAGATCCACATTGAGGTAGATACTGGGATGGGGAGGACCGGGGTTCCCTATCAGAGGGCCCTGAAGTTAATTAAAGAGGTGGTAAAGATTCCCGAACTAAAAGTGGAGGGGATCTTCACCCATTTCTCAACAGCGGATGAAGAGGATAAGAGTTTTACCAAAGAGCAGATCAGAAGGTTTAAAGGGGTTCTAGAAAAACTGGAAAAAGAGGGGATAGATATTCCCTTAAGGCATGCGGCAAACTCAGCCGGGGTCCTAAACTTCCCAGAGAGCTACTTCAATATGGTAAGGCCCGGACTCGCCCTCTACGGCATCTATCCTTCAGAATATGTCTCAAGGTCTCTGGACCTCCATCCGGTGATGAGCCTCAAGAGTAAAGTAATATATCTCAAGAGGGTTAAGAAAGGTGCTACTATAAGTTACGGAAAGACCTATGTTACGAATAAAAACACCACCATCGCCATCCTTCCCATTGGGTATGAGGATGGCTATAATCGTCTCCTCTCTAATCAAGGAGAAGTTATCATAAGGGGGAAGAGGGTGAGGATTGCGGGAAGGGTCTGTATGGACCAGACCATCATAGATGTGGGTGAAGTTCCCGATGTCAAGGTAGGCGATGAGGTAGTTCTAATAGGAGAGCAGGGGAAGGAGAGGGTCTCTGTTGAGGAGATAGCGAAGAAGGTAGATACCGTTCCCCATGAGGTGGTCTGTAGGATTGCAGAGAGGGTTCCCCGCATCTATACCAGGGGCAAGGCATGAGGAAATTCTTTGAGTTCATCGGCAAGTGGACGACCTATATCTTGAGACATCTGGGAGAGGTGGTTATCCTATTCTTCAGGACCTTGGTCTGGATGGTAAGGCCACCCCTGGGCCTTAAGAATATTACCAATCAGATGATAGAGCTTGGAATAAAGTCCTTTCCCGTGGTGAGCCTGGTTGCTCTCTGTATTGGAATGGTCTTTGCCCTTCAGGGAGGCCATGCAGCCAAGTTCGTTGAGACCATGGGTATTGTGGCGGGAGGAGTAGCCCTGGGCATGGTCCGGGAACTGGGTCCGGTCCTGACCGCTTTAATGCTTGCCGGAAGGATAGGGGCAGGGATTACCGCAGAGCTGGGGACCATGAAGGTCACCGAACAGATAGACGCCTTAGAGACCTTAGCCACCAACCCTATTAAGTACCTCGTCGTCCCCAGGTTCATTGCTGGGGTTATTATGACCCCGATACTTACTATCTATGCCAATGTCATAGGCATTGCGGGTGGCTATTTCATCGGGGTGCGTAAACTGGGTATCGGCTCTCGACAGTATATAGATGGCACCATAGAGGCTCTGACCACGAACGATATCTCTGCCGGCTTGATAAAGGCCTTTGTCTTCGGAGCAATTATCACCATTATCGGATGTTATGAGGGATTCAAGACG
>JAUWXM010000006.1 GCA_030616365.1 bacterium
GGAGATTGCCATCCAGGACATTCTCTATCTCAACATCATCCATGGCCGTCTCACTCTCGTCATCCAACCTCTCAATGGCGGCCGTCCCATCCCTTTCGGTTAGTCTCTTAATGCAGATTTCCCTATCAGCAACCACCCTTATTATTTTAAATCCCTCCTTTTTTAGTGCTTGATATTCATTGGGATAGCGTATATCATCCACCACAATTTTATCATTTCGTCTTACTTGATCAATGAGAAAATCGATCCAGACGCTGGGTCTGATTTCCCTCATTTTCAATCCGATATCCTGCAATAATTTTCTGTCCTTTTTCTTCATCTTGAAGAGCCTTACTGCAATTCTCTTCACCTCATCCGCAATAGCGTGCCTCTTATAACCATACTTTTTGACTAAATGATCGGCGACTGCGGTCTTTCCCGTCCCTGCTTTTCCACATATACCGATATTCATCCCGCACCTTTTCCCTTTCTAAATATTTCTGTACACGGTTTGTATATCACATAAGTAATTACAAAGAAAGGTGCGGGGTTCATCAATCCTCCTTTAATATACCCTCTTGTAAAGTACTCCTTTGGGGATATTGGAAAAGTTATCAGTAAAATAAGGATTTCCGTTTTTATCAGTATAAACATAAATGGCATACCCCCCAACCTTATAGTATTCATAATACTTTATCACCTCTCGGACAAACCGCTGAGTCTCAGGATAGGGAGGTATCCCTCCATACCGCTTTACCTTATTGGGACCAGCATTATAGGCTGCCAGAGCCAGGGACAGATTGTTGTTAAACTTATTGAGCATTTTGCGTAGATACTTTACTCCCCCTTCAATGTTATGATGGGGGTCCCAGACATCCTTCACCCCTAAGTGGGCTGCGGTCTGGGGCATAAGCTGCATCAGGCCTTGTGCTCCTTTCCTCGATAGAGCCTCAACCTCAAAGTCGCTCTCCACCTTAATGACCGCCTTAACCAGTAAGGGATCAAGGTTACGTTTTTCAGCTAATTTTTTTATAAATAAGTCAAAGTTATCCTCCTTAGTCTCAATTGCTAATCCCTTCTCTTGGTAGGTAGCATAGACCTGGCCTTTCTCATCTGCATAGACATAAATTCCCGCCCAAGCATCGCTAATAGTAACCAGTAACCAGCAACCAGTAACCAGTGTTATTAAATGAGGTATAAACAAGTTTTTCTTCATCATATTTTTAATCTGTGCTCATCTGTATTATGAGGGCGCGCTTCGCTTGCCCCCTCTACTAAAGATGCGCCCGAATAACAAAGTTCTTCGCCTTTGGCGAAGGCATCTTTATTATAAATCTGTGTCAATGGTTAATATTAAACGGCGCACTTTCCCGCCTATGGCGGGACCCCGCCATTCGGCGGTGGCGTTCTCCGCCGTTGATGATTAAATATTAATCAATTTGATGCTCTCTAGGATGCCAGCGAAGCGCATCCTGTAATCCGTGTATTCACATCCAGAGGGTTCGATCCAGGCTACGATAGCCGATGGCCTCTGAGACATGGGCGGGCGCGATATCAGGTTTCCCTTCTAAATCAGCGATAGTTCTTGATACTTTCAGTATCCTATCGTAGGCCCGGGCAGAGAGGCCTAACTGGGTGATGGCCAACTTAATGAGTTCCTGGGATTCACTCGTTATCTTACAGAACTCCTTAATCTCCTTGGCTTCCATATGGGCATTACAGAATACCCCCTTCCAATCCTTAAACCTCTTCTGTTGAATAATCCTTGCCCGGTTCACCCTCTTCCTAATCACCTCTGATCTCTCTCCCATCTCCTGAGAGGCGAGCTCCTGATACTTCACCCGGGGAACCTCTAAGTGGATATCAATCCGGTCAAGCAAGGGTCCGGATATCCTCGATCTATACTTCTGAATCTTGGGAGGGGTGCAGGTGCACTCATTCACCGGATCACCGAAGAAGCCACAGGGACAGGGATTCATGGCGCAAGTGAGCATAAACCTTGCCGGATAGGAAAGAGAGGTAACCGCCCGTGATATGGTAACCACTCCATCCTCTAATGGTTGGCGCAGGACCTCCAAGACGTTCCTCTTAAACTCTGGTAATTCATCCAGAAATAAGACCCCATGGTGGGAGAGGCTCACCTCTCCCGGACGGGGAATCCTCCCTCCTCCAATTAAGGCAATATCAGAGGCGGTGTGATGGGGACTTCTAAAAGGACGGGTGGCGATGAGTGCTGCCCGAGAAGGGATGAGGCCCGCGATGGAATGGATCTTTGTCGTCTCCAGGGCCTCTTCCAGAGTCATATCCGGCAATATGGTGGGTAGGCGACGGGCAAGCATAGTCTTTCCACTCCCCGGAGGACCGATCATGATTACATTGTGCCCTCCAGCTGCTGCTACTTCCAGGGCCCGCTTGGCATGTTCCTGTCCCTTGACATCTGTAAAATCTACCTTGTATTCCCTCTCCCTCTCAAAGACCCCTTTTAAATCTAAGAAGAAGGGCTCAATCTCCATCTTCCCCGCTAAGAAATCTACTGTCTGGGAGAGGTTCTCCACGGGATAGACCTTCAGGCCCTTTACTACCGCTGCCTCTGCCTTATTATCCAGAGGTAGGATAATCCCCTCCCTTCCCTCTTTCTGACTGGCCAGGGCAACAGGTAGGGCGCCAGGGATAGAGCGCACCCCTCCATCCAGAGATAACTCCCCTAGAATAACGTATTTCTTAAATTCCGCTTTCTCGATCTGACCAGTAGCTGCCAAGATCCCTAAGGCGATGGGCAGATCGAATAAAGAGCCTTCTTTCTTAACGTCTGCTGGAGCGAGATTGACGGTAATTCTCTTTGTCGGGAATTTAAAATCAGAGTTCTTTATTGCCGCCTTAACCCTATCCTTGGACTCCTTCACTGCTACATCGGGCAGTCCCACGGTATTGAATGAAGGGAGTCCTTTGGCAATATCCACCTCCACCTCTACGGAATAGGCATCTATTCCCAATACCGCACTACTGTAGACCTTGGCTAATCCCATTGTTTCAAGCTCCTTTTATTTTTAGTAAAGATATCTATCGTCTGACTGAAAGGCATCCTTGATGAGTTCTATCTCTGGCTCCTTGCCCAATGAGAAGATGACTGCCACACAATCAAACCGGCAGTCGGCACTCTTGAGGCCCTTTGCCTTGAGATAGGATAAAGCAACCCTTATTATCTGCTCCTGCTTTTTCTTATTTAGCATCTCTTGAGGAAGGATGTAACTGGTATCGGATAGAGACTTAACCTCAACAAAGACCAACTTCTCCTTATCCTGGGCAATGATGTCTATCTCTCCTAAGGGGGTCTTATAATTTCGCTCTAAGATGTGATATCCTTTCTTCTTTAAGAACTCGAAGGCCGTTTCTTCCCCTAACTCGCCAAGTATCTGTCTCTCTTTAGTCATTGCTTAATTTTGAGCAAAGTGAGAAACAAGGTTCTTGTCGCAAAGCGACAAGGCTTCCTTATACTTATGCTCTCTCGGATGCCAGCGAAGCGCATCCGGCATCTTTTACCCCGCTCCTCTGTGAGGGGCGGGGTTTACCCCAGAGAATGTCCTTCTGTGAATCCGAGTAGGACCATGCTCCTTCAGGGCTTTTAGGTGTCTTTTGGTTCCGTATCCTTTATGTTTATGAAAACCATACTCCGGATGTATCTTATGATATCTCACCAGTAATCTATCTCTGGTGACTTTGGCGATGATTGAAGCGGCGGCGATGGGGGCGCTCTTCTCATCCCCTCTTACTATGGCCTTTTGAGGAATCTCCACTCCCGGAATTTCAAATCCATCTACCAGTAATAGATCGGGCCTGGTTCCCAGATGGGAGATGGCCCTCTTCATGGCAAGATGGGTCGCTTTTAAAATATTTATCCCGTCTATCTTTCTCTCCCCCACCCTTCCCAACCCAATGGCCCGGGCCTTCTCTCTAATTATGGGATAGAGTTCCTCCCTCTTCTTAGGAGTCAGTCTCTTTGAGCTATTCAGGCCCCTAATCCTGCATTTCAGAGGAAGGATGAGAGCGCAGGCTACCACTGGCCCGGCCAATGGTCCCCGGCCCACCTCATCCACTCCAGCAATCAGTCGATAGCCCTTCTTCCTCGCTCTCCTCTCATACTTTCTCATGTCGCTCGTCATTGCTTAATTTTGAGCAAAGCGAGAAACAAGGTTCTTGTCGCAAAGCGACAAGGCTTCCTTATACTTATGCTCTCTCGGATGCCAGCTTGCCCCGATGTATCGGGGCGAAGCGCATCCGTCATCTAATTATTCCTATTCTATTGGGTGGCCAGTAAATGAATAATGCCTTTCCCTTAATATATTTTCTTTCCAAGAAGCCCCAGGCCCGAGAATCTTCCGAACCCTCCCGATTATCACCCATCATAAAGTAGGAATCAGAAGGAACCGTTAGCGGTCCATAATGATTTAAGGAGAGGTCCGCTACTGAATGATAGGCATAGGGCTCATTCAGGGATTTACCATTAATATAGACTTTCCCTTCCCGAATCTCAAGCACCTCTCCCGGAAGCCCGATGACCCTTTTAATATAGTCCTTATGAGGATCGAGATTTATTCTCTTGAATGTCAAAAAGCGAATGGCCGGAGCAATCAGCCGAATAGAGAGCTTCCGGTAGGGAACCCCAGGATAGCGAAAGACAATAATATCCCCTCTCTTGGGATGATGCTGGAAGACCTTCTTATCTGTAAAGGGAAGGGAGAGTCCATAACTGAACTTACAGGCAAATAGCCTATCCCTTACCTTCAGGGTGGGCTCCATGGAACGGGAGGGAATATGAAAACTCTGAATAATGAAGGTCACAATAACCAGATAGAGGAAGAAAGCAGTAAGGATTACCTCTGTCCACTCTCTTAAGATAGATTTCTTTCTCTTTCTCATCTTTTACCCCTTTAACGGGTTTTACGCAGGTAATAAAGCCTGGCCCTTCTCCCTCTGCCTCTTTTCTTAACCTCGACTCTATCTAATCTTGGAGAATTGAGGGGAAAGGTTCTTTCCACCCCTATCCCATGGGAGATTTTCCTCACAGTGAAGGAGCCCGGGGGCCCTTTCTTTTTTCTGATCACTATCCCTTCAAAGGCAGAAATCCTTTCCCTATCCTTCTCCTTGATCTTAACATATACTTTTACCTCATCCCCTGACCTAAAATCTTTCTCCATAGATTTATTCTCCTTTAATCTCTTTTATTAATCTCTTATCCTCATTAGATAATTTAATTTCTTCCAATAAATCCGGTCTTCTCTTTAGGGTCCTTCTCAGGATCTCCTTCCTTCTCCAACTGGCAATTCTTTTATGATCCCCACTTAAAAGTATCTTAGGGACTCTCATTCCCCGATACTCCTCTGGCCTGGTATAGTGAGGGTGGTCCAGGAGACCAGAATAGAAGGAATCACGAATTATAGACTCCTCCTTTCCCAAAACTCCAGGAATGAGGCGCACTAAGGCATCAATGACTACCAGAGAGGCCAATTCCCCGCCAGTGAGAACATAATCGCCGATGGATATCTCATCCGTTACCACTCTCTTTATTCTCTCATCTATTCCCTCATAGTGGCCGCAGATAAATATTAAGTGTCTCTCCTTTGCCATCCTCTTTGCCATCCCTTGATCAAACCTCTTCCCCTGAGGACTCATCAAAATAACCTTGACTTTGGACTTTGGACCTTGCCTGCCCCGTGGGAGCGTAGCGACTTTACGGGGGACTTTAGACTCTATAAATTCCACGGCCTCAAATATGGGTTCTGGCTTCAAGACCATCCCCGCTCCTCCACCATAGGGAGCATCGTCTGCTGTCCGGTGCTTATTATGGGTGAAAGAGCGAATATCCAGAACATTTATCTTCACCAAACCCTTTTCCTGGGCCCTCTTTAATATGCTCTCCTTTAGAGGCCCCTTTACCATGTTAGGAAATAGGGTCAAGATGTCAATCCTCATACGTTCTCTAACCCTTTAATTAGGTGAACGATTATTCTCTTATTCTTTAGATCGATCTTCTTAACCACTTCCCTGGTAGCTGGAATCCATAGCTCCTTATCATTTCTCACAACGTAGATATCATTGCCCGGATTTCTTATGACATCAATAATCTTTCCTAGCCTTTCTCCTTTTTCGTCTTCTACTTCAAGGCCCATAAGATCATCGATATAATATTCATCCTTCTTTAGCTTCATTCTTTCTTCTTTGGGAATAGCGATAAAGGAGCCTTTTAGTTCCTCTGCCTGGCCAATACTATCATAGCCTTTGATTTTTAAAATGATAAATCCCTTATGATACCAAACGCTCTTTGTCTGGACAGTAACGGGCTGTTTCCCCTCTTGGACTAAATAGACCTTCTTCAGATTTCGGAATCTATCCGGGGAATCAGTCAAGGGAATGACCCTCACCTCTCCCTTATTTCCCTGAGTAGCAACCACCTTCCCGATATTGATTAAACTTTCTTTTTGTACCATTTCTCTCCACTAGTTGCTAAATAAATTCGAATTTCTAATATCGAAATGCTAAACAAATTCTAAATCCAAATATCTAAATTCAAAACTATTTTTGTCTTTGTTTGAAACATTTGGATTTTGGTCATTTGAAATTGTTTCGGTCAATGCTTAATTATTTATTGCTCTCTCCAATGCCAGCGAAGCGCATTGGGCTTTCGGATTTCGGATTTCGTGCTTAAGGTTTTTATTCCGTGATCTTCAGGATAACCCTCTTGCCCGCTTTAGCTGCTGCGGCATTTAGGAGGATACGCAGGGCGTTTGCTATCTTTCCACCCTTTCCAATCACCTTTCCTAGTTCCTCAGGTGCGGTGCGCAGCTCTAAGACGGTTACTCCTCCTTCCTCTTCTATTTCTCTTACCTCTATCCTTTCCTTATCATCAACCAAAGACTTAGCAACATATTCAATCAGTTCCTTCATCTTTTCTCCTTGAACTTCGCCAGGATCCCCTCTCTTTGAAAGAAACTCCTTACAGTATCCGAGGGTTTTGCTCCCTTCTTCAACCACTCCAATACTCTTTCTTCATTAATATTGAGTAGTACCGGCTTCTTCTTGGGGTCATAGTATCCCAGGGCCTCAATGTACTTCCCCACCACCGCCCTCCGGGAATCAGTGACCACCAACCTATAGAAGGGCTTCTTCTTGGTTCCCATTCTCTTCAATCTAATTACCGTTGCCATCTATCTTACCTCCCGTACTAAGTTTAATTTTCTCTCATATTTTTCTAAAGATTCCTTGGCTTTCTTTAGGGTATCGTAGACTGCCTGACGAGAGATCCTAAACCTCTGGGCGATCTCACCCAAAGAAAGGTCATCACAGAAATACAATTTTACAAACTTCCTCTGCCTCTTGGTCAGTAGTGCTCCATAAAAATCGAATAAAAGATTCGTCCTTACTCTTTGAGAAAGTTCCATTCCTTACTCCTGTCAAGTTAATTCGCTTTACAGTATAACCTGTTTCTCTCCAAAAGTCAAGCCCCGTTAGAAGTAAGACGCCCAAGGCGTCTGCCTCCGTTAGATATCGGGGGACTTCTAACGGGGTCAAGAAATAAAAGTCTTATACCCTTTCCTGTCCTAATTTTGTTACTTTTTTTATTTCCAAATTCTTATGTTTTTAAAAATAAGAACCTGCCCTGCGGGCAGAACCTTGTTACTTTTGGAGTCTGGCTTCGGGCAAGACGTAATAAGAACCCTCCAATAAATTGGAGGAATCTTGTTACTCTTTCTGGTATAATTTACCTCCTTACCTGATAGCTCCTTCCATCTGAAGTAACGGTGATATTTCCATCTATATCCGTTCTATAGATCTTGGTTCCTACCTCCCGATACCTATCCAGAACCTCCTCTTTTGGATGGCCATAGGGATTATCCCTTCCAGCACTTATTACGACCACCTCTGGTCTCACCTCTTCTAAGAAGCGGAAAGTGGAGGAGTGGCGGGAACCATGATGGGGACACTTCAAGATGGTAGTTCTCAGATTTTTATGGTAAGTATTGACCAGTTCCTTCTCTGCTCGCTTTTCGATATCACCAGTGAAGAGAAAACTTATCTTTCCATAGACCAGTCGCAGGACGATACTATTATTATTTTTACCCTTATGTAGTTCTTCTGGGGGATTGAGAACCTGGACCGAGACCTCCTCTCCCCAATCCAGGACATCTCCTCTCCTCATAATTCTATAACTTATGTTCTTTTTTTCAATTGTCTTAAGGAAGTCCTCATAGGTACGGGTGGTATGGGGATGCCCGATATCCAGCACCTCCCCGATCTCAAATCTATTTAAAACAGCAATAAGCCCCCCGATATGGTCCATATCTGGATGGGTAGCGACCACGCAATCGATTTTTCTTATTCCTCTCCCGCTCAGGAGAGAAACGATCTTCCACCCCTGGTTAGGGTAACCCCCGTCGATTAAGATATTCTTTCCTCCCGGGGTCTGAATGAGGCAACTATCCCCCTGCCCAACATCGATGAAGGTGACCCGGAGGTTCTGTCCTTGGGAAACGACCTTTCCTTCAGCCGTTTTCTTCTTTTCCACTGCTCTCTTGACCGGAGCTGGAGCAGCGGGCGGCTCGCCCTTAATGACGAAGGTATCGGGAATGCCATCCTCATCGGTATCTATCTTCTCCATCACCAAAGAGGGGGTCTTGGCCGGAGAAGCAGTCTTTTCTATCTTGACTTCTACTGGCTTTTCTTCTACTGCGGGCGCTTCTACGGGAACTGTCCCTCGAGAAGGGGCGGGAACTTGAGCCGCTGATGGAGCACTCTTTAAGGCTATATCAGGTTGTATTTCCCTCTTTACCCGTCTATGGAGTATAAACATTCCCGAAATGACAGTTGCCGTAACTACCACGGCTAATATTAAGAATCGATCACGCAGGAATCGCATCGTCAAACTCCAAAAAGGTTTTATTCAATATTATGTTTCTTGGCTCCTAATTTCTACCTAAAATCTTATCATATTTTGAGAGGAATCGCAAGCCTCTTCAGAAATCTGCGATATTTCTTCTACTTTTATTTCTTTCTTAACACTTTCTATATATTGCCAAATTCTTATGTTTTTTGCTGAACCCCATTAGACTCTCAAATATCGTTCTGCAGTTTTTCTAATAGTTTTAATACCGACTCCAAATGGATTATTCATTCTCACTCGTTGGTGGATTAGAGTCTAAGCGGGGTGTAAGCGAAAACCCGCCGATGAGGCGGGCATTTAAAAATGGAAAAAGAAAAAAATAGTTGGTCTGGAGGTTTTACGAAGTGAAGAAAAAGCCTTTTATCTTCTTCACCTTGAATGTCTCCATTCCCAGGGTGGAGTTGGATTGGGTTCTTGCCATAACCCAACCTTTTTCGTTCTCGCTTCCTCTTCAAGTATGGCCAATTCTTCCTCCTCGGAATACTCCTTGTAGTGCCAGGCTAAACCGGCTTTAAGAAGTTCTTTGTCCAGGCATTTTCCATCAACATAAACCCAGGCAACAGTCCTACCGTAGTTATCAGTAGTAACCGGGCTGATATTAACTGTTTCTCCCAAAACCATATCTTTAGTAAATTGCGTTGCCCTTTCCCCGAAAGACTGTCGTCTCTCAGGACAGTCTACTCCATAGAGCCTTACTGTTTCCACCGAGTCGTCATCTAATCGCACCTTCATGGTATCCCCGTCAGCTACCTTGATACAGGTGGCTTCTATCAGATTATCGGGCTTTTCCTCTATCAAATCGGGCTTTTTGGTTTTAGTCTTTGTCGAAGAAACAGGTTTTTTTCTAGGTTCTCCCTTAATGACAAAGGTATCGGGAATGCCATCCTCATCAGTATCTATCTTCTCCATCACCAAAGAGGGGGTCTTGGACGGTGGAGCAGTCTCCTCTACCTCGACCTCTACTGGCTTTTCTTCTACTGCGGGAGCTTTTATGGAAACTGGCTCTTGAGGAGGGGTAGGGACTTGAGCCGCTGATGGAGCACTCTTTAAAGCTATATCAGGTGGTATTTCCCTCTTTACCCGTCTATGGAGTATAAACATTCCCGAAATGACAGTTGCCGTAACTATTACGGTTAATATTAAGAATCGATCACGCAGGAATCGCATCGTTAAACTCCAAAAAGGTTTTATTCAATATTATGTTTCGCGGCCCTTAATTTCTACTTAAAATCTTATCATATTCTGGGAAAAATTGCAATAAAATTAGTCCCGACCGAAGCCGGGACTCAAATGTAACGGAAGGCCAAGTAATCTTGCCTATAGAGAAAACTTTAAAACTATTTTACCACCTGAATCTGGGAGGGACCATCAATCTTAAGCTCGATGGTCTCCCTTCCCCGTTTATCAGTATAAGTGGAAATCTTACCAGAAACCCTGACGAATTTATTCAAATATTTTGCTTCCAGGTTACCAAACCTTTCCTGCTTGAAAATAACGACGGTAAGACCTTTCCACCAGGGTAGAATAAAGTTCAGTTTGGCCGAACCACGATCTGGAATATAAACATTGACGATCTTTCCTTCTACCACTACCTCTTGACCGATCTTAGTCATCGCTTCCTGCCAGGTTATCACCCGGGACCCTTTCACCGGTGCTCTGGTGGGGATAGCGGTGGTCTCCACAACAACACCAGAGCGCGTCCAATCACCGTACATGGGATTAGGAATTATTACCAAATCCGTACCAAATCGATCTTTGACGTTCCCAAAACTAAGTTTTTTATCATCGTAGAGATCATGGGTTTGATCGCCGACACGCATAAGGATCCTTAAAGGGGGAAGCTTCTTGTTAGCAGGAAGGGTTTTAATGGTACCTTTCTCTACGGCAGAGCGTCTCATGCCCTTGGAACGGTCATAGACGTAAGGTCCCTCTCTGAGTAAACAGACATCATAAGGAATACCCAGAGCATCCAAATTTTTCAGGGTTGCCTCACGCAGGGGAGGATTTTTTCGGTTAGTGATGATAATTACCTTTCCCCCAAGTTCCTTAACCAGTGAACAGAACTCCTTGGCTCCGGGAAGCGCTGTTGCCTGGCGGCGCTGACACCACCCATTCCACGCTCCCGATGAAAACTCTCTGCCGGAAGCCTGAAGTTCTATCTGAAACTGGACATTGCTGATGACAGTCTCATCCGCATCCAAAACAACGCACCAGGTTCCCGGCTTTTTCCCTCGAGCCAATTCCCGCAAGCGCTTCATCGCATTGGTATAAGCCTGCTGAACGCAACATTGGTACGTATCGGCTGACTTGACCCAAGTTATATCATTGGTGAGCTTGATTTCTCTAGCTGGGGCGGAAATAGTGAACACAACCAAGGCAATTATTAGGAAACCGGTCAAACTATATCGGATTTTTTTCATCTCATCATATCCTCCTTCTTTTCTGGGGTATTAAATTCTTTACAGATAACAATAGGTTATCAATCCGAAAAGGGGAGGATGCATTCCTTATATTGGCCGGGGTGGTATTTTCCTTGATAGTCGCTCTTTTTGCTTCTCTTCACCCTTATCGGTCGCACTCCAGCTTCTATAGCCTCCTCGATGTCTGAATCGCTATCCCCGAAGAAGGCAACGAACCTAGCCCTTTTCAGGATCTCTGACTTATTTCTTTCAAAGTGAAACTCCTTGGCCAGCCACTTCCAATGTTCTTGAAGTTCCTCTCCTCCATATCCTTGACGAGCGGTAATAACTACCACATCAAAGCCCAGGGCCTTATAGATTAAAGCAGTAGTCATGGGGACCAATTTTACCTTTTCCAGATTAAAACTTTGATTGACCACCCTCCAATATTCCTCTGAATAGGGCTCCTGTCCGCTGACCGCACCCGCCCGGAAAGCCGGGGTGGAGAAGATCAGGGTATCGTCATAGTCAAAACCCACCTTGAGATCGGTGATATTCACTCCAGCAACAGTAACTCCATAAATACAAATAACGGCTACAAAAGTAATCTTAAGTTTCTTCTTCATTCAATTATCCCTTCTTTTAATTTCTTAATTGTCTTTTTGATATCTTTTGAGCCAAAGATTCCTAATCCGCTTGCTAGGATATCTGCTCCGGCCTTAATTACCGCCGGGGCAGTGGTAGTATTTATCCCTCCATCAACCTCGATTTCTATTTTTAGATTCCTCTTGGCTATCAGATCCTTCAACTCCCTAATCTTGGGAATTACTGCCGGGATGAATATCTGACCGGCAAAGCCGGGATGGACGCTCATCACAGTAATCATATCTACCTTCTCCAGAAACTCTTCAATGGCTAAGAGTGGAGTTTTAGGATTGATAGCTATCCCAACTTTCTTCTTTCCTTCCTTAATCAACCCTATTGCCTCTTCTATATTACCGCTGGCTTCAATATGTACTGCCAATATGTCGCTTCCTGCCTGAAGAAAGGGCTTTATGAACTTCTGGGGATTATTGATCATGAGATGAACATCCAGGGGAAGTTCTGTTATCTTTCTTATTGCCCTTACTATCTCCGGGCCAAAGGTAATATTGGGGGCAAAAGCCCCATCCATAATATCGATATGAACCAGATCTGCTCCCGCCTCTTCTACTCTCCTTATCTCCTCTTTCAAAGAGGTAAGGTCCGCGGCTAATATAGAAGGCGCTATCTTAACCATATTAATAACCTCCCCAGACGCTGATTTCCGCTGATATAATACGCTGATACTCAATGCACTTCGTTTGCCTTGAGGTGCTAACCGCTGATTATCTGCGGTCAATGCTTAATTATTTATTGCTCTCTCCAATGCCAGCGAAGCGCATTGGGCTTTAGGATTTCGGATTTCGTCATTTTCTCTTTATCTAAGGGTCATCTCCCTCTCTAATTTACCATCGATATATATCTTGGCTCTCGCTCTTCCCATAATGGCAATGACCTCATCGATCACCTTACCCGAGGAGAGAAGGGCATTATAGATCTCCCTCTCGCCCTGGGCATCGCTGACCACAATCTTTATCCTCTTGGGAAATAGGCCACTAGGAACAACGTAATGGAGCATATAGTATCTTAAGAGGCCCGTAGGTCGGGTCTGACTCTTTACACTTATCACCAAGCTAACAAGGGATTTCTCCTTTACCGGGAAACCAAAGCTCGGCGTCTGATTGAGAACCACCCCCTCCTTCAACTCCGGATCTACCTCATAGGTAATGCTGCCCATCTGGAGTCTTGAGGATTCCATGATTCGCGAGGCTCTCTCTAAGGATTTTCCGATCAGATCGGGCATATAGGCGTAGACAGGATAGGGACCGAGGCTTACCAAAAGATTCACTTTTTCTTCCCTATTTACCTCAACCCCTGACTTTAAACTCTGAGCCATGATAATATCCTCTTCAAAGATGTCGGAATAGACCCGAGCAATCCTTCCTGTCCGAAGGCCACTCTGACGCAGGATGATTCCCCCAGAGCGAAGGCCCTTGCCCTTCACCTCAGGAACAAATACCTTCTGAGAACCTTTGGAGATGATGACCTTGATCTCCTTCCCCTTCTTGACCCCAATCCCCGGCCGGGGCTCCTGAGAGATGATATAGTTCTCTGGGATACGGTCATCGAAGCGCCTCTCTGAGAGTTTTAGATTCAATCCCACCCTACTCAAATCCTCCAGGGCAAAGGTTACCTCCTTTTCCCTGATATCCGGCACCGCAACCTCTCTTCCCCCAGTAATTAGCCTCATGAGGAGAAAGGCAAAGAGTACGGCTCCTATAGTAAGAAGCACAACCCGTAAGAATAGCCTCTTGATCCTCATCTACTCCCTCTTAAGATGAGAAGACGGAGTAGCTGCATTACCGCCATAGCCGTGGCAGCTAAGTAAGTTAAGGCAGCAGCGCTCAAGACCTTGTCCGCCCCAGAAATCTCCTTTTCTTCTAAATAGTTCCCTTCCTTAAGCAAGATTAAGGCCCTTCTTGAGGCGTTGTACTCTACCGGCAGGGTAACAATCTGGAAGATAACCGCAGCAGTAAAGAATAGAATACCAAGGTTCATTAAAAAACGGCCACCGAATAAGAAGCCGATGAAGAATAGAGGGAAGGCTAAATTTGTTCCCAGGGCAGTAGCAGGAAAGATGGCATGGCGAATCCTTAAGGGAAGATAAGCCCTTGAATCCTGAATGGCATGACCCGTCTCATGGGCCGCAATCCCTAAGGCAGATAGAGAAGAGCTATCGTGGATGGGAGCAGATAATCGTAAGACTTTTGCTCTGGGGTCATAATGGTCGGTTAAGGAACCCGGAATCTTCTCAATCTTGATTTCACTTAAGCCATTCTCATCCAAGAGGCTTCTTGCTGTCTGGACTCCGGTCAATCCTCTTCGAGAAGCGACCTTAGAATACTTTTGGTAGGTACTTTTAACCTTATTCTGAGCATAGAGAGCCAGGATGAGGGCGGGAAGGAGAATGAGATAAGAACTATAGAAACCCATCATTCGCTCCCCAGAATGCTGCCTCTCTTTATTCTGTAACCTGAGGCGAAGGAAGAGGCACTCATCCTCTTTTTGCCCGAAGGTTGAACTTCCTTAATTAGTAAGAGTCCCTCACCACAGGCAATGACCATTCCCTCTTTAATAATCTCTATGATCTCTCCTAGTTTTTTGGAGCCTGAGGCCTGAAGCCTGAAGCCTGAAGCCTCTTCTGCCCTCCAAATTTTCAATAACTTTTCTGCGAGATAAGTATACGCTCCGGGCCAGGGATCCATAGCCCGAACGAGCCTTTCTATCTGGGGGGCAGACTTCTTCCAATCTATGAGCCCGTCCTCCTTCTTCAATCTCGGGGCATAGGTAGCCTTTTCTTTATCCTGAGGAATTCTCGCTGCCTCTTTTTTCTCGATTTTATCGATGGTTTCCATTAATAATTCTGAACCTATCTTGGCTAGTCTCTTGCTCAATGTGGCAGTGGTATCATCTTCCCTAATCTTCTCTTCTCTCTGTAATATGATATCCCCGCTATCCACCTTCTCGCTCAGATAGAAGGTGGTCACGCCGGTCTTTTCTTCTCCGGTAAAGATAGCCCAGGGAATGGGTGCTGCTCCTCTATATTTGGGAAGTAAAGAAGGGTGAAGGTTGATACATCCATACTCTGGTAATCTTAGAATCTCTTTAGATAGAATCTGACCGAAGGCAACGATAGCAATTAGGTCTGGAGAGATTTTTCTCAAAAGGTCAATAAATTCTGGATCATTTACGTTTGATGGTTGATAGATATTCAGATCGTTCCTTAAGGCCAAATCCTTAACTGGAGGGGATGAGATTTTCATCCCCCTCCCCTTCCTTCGATCCGGCTGGGTAATCACTCCTACAATATCATGTTTACTCTTAATCAAAGCTAAAAGAGGGAGGCAGGCAAATTCTGGAGTCCCCATAAAAATTATCTTCATATTTATCCTCTAGGCTTCAAATAATACCATACTTTACGATAAAAATCAAATTGCAGGTTGACCCCGCACCTTTTATCCGTTCAAAGCATTAAGGTAAAAAATGAATATTGAAAGGTGCGGGGTTGACTTTTCTTTTACCTTTCGCTATACTTAAAATAACTGTTTTTGCGTTTTTAAGTTAAACTTTGCGTTTTTGCCCTTCGGATCCTGAAGGATCCTCAGGATCCTGAACGGGCGGTTGCAAGGAGGGAAAGAAAATGAAACAAAAACTCTATCACGCCAAGTTGCCGCCTTTGAATATGAGGGATGGCATCGCCATCCAGATGAAGTTCTACTGGGCGAGGAGGGACCCTACCAGACCCATCCATGAACAGATGCTTACCGGAGGGGTAATCTCTAAGGTCCCGGGAACTAATCTTCATCCCCTATTTATTGACTATGATCGTATGTACATCAACCAAGTGAGGAAAGAGGTGAAGAAGCTGATTAAGAAGTATAAGTTGGGAGATGCCCATCTCTTCTCCTCGATTCCCGATTCCTTCCATGTTAAATTCTTCTACGACTGGTTTCCTCTCGACAGGATGGCGGAAATCGTAGAGAGTGTGGAAGAAGAACCAGGATATTATATCATCTTAAGAAAGCAAGGACATACTACTCTAAGGACCTGTAGTAAGTGGGATAAGAAGATTCCGGAGTATAGCGGAAAGATAAGATCACCCTATCAGAAGTATAAGACAAAGAGGGAGTTGGATTGGGGGGATATGTTGAGAATGGCGGTCTTCACCTTACTGGACATCAAGCACTTCACGGTCTTGGATTTCAGGAGGGGAGAGATCTTAGGTTTTACAGGCAAGATGTATGAAGAAGCAAAGAAGACAGACTGGACCCCTTGGATTGAGGAACTTAAAGACGTCATAGAAAGAGAAACCTTTGAAAAATATCCCAATAATCTCTTAGAAAGATGTCAGAAGTATTTGAAGAAAAGGGTAAGGGAGAAGAAAAAGAGGAAGAAGATACCGCCTTTGCCGCCTTTAATTAGTGATTAAAGTAAAGCAACTGGATCGACATCCACACTGATGAAGACATTGCTGTAACGCGTGAGGGTCTTTTCTCTCTTCAGTATGGGACGTAGGACCCTCCTTAAATTTTCAATATCCTTTCCCTTCAGGGCCACCTGCCATCTATACTGACCTTTGACCCGGGTTAAGGGTGCTGGAGAAGGGCCGAGTATCTGGACCTTCTCTTCTTTTTTTGCCTTTACCAGGGCACTCGCCAGATGAGAGGCCACTTTCTGGGATTGTTTCTCCACATTGCTTCTCACCAGGATATTGATTAAATGTGTAAAAGGCGGATAGGAAAGTTCTTTCCTGTATTCTATCTCCCGATTATAGAAGGAGTCGTAATCTCCAAAACAGGCCTCCTGGATGCCATAATGTTCCGGGGTATAGGTCTGGATGATTACCTCATCCGGGAGACTTCCCCTTCCCGCTCTTCCTATAACCTGCGATAAAAGTGTAAAGGTCCTCTCCGTTGCCCGAAAATCAGGAAGATTCAAGGCGGTATCCGCAGAGACCACTCCCAATAAAACCCTATCTTTAAACTCTATTCCCTTAAGCACCATCTGGGTTCCCACCAGGATATCTACTTTTCCTTCCTCAAATGCTTTAACTATTCTCTCATAGTAACCCTTCTTTCTGGTAGTATCAGTATCCATCCTCATCACTCTTGCTTTAGGAAATAGCTTCTTTACCTCCTCTTCTACCCGCTGGGTCCCGATACCAAAGGATTTTATATAGTGTCCCCGACAGTTGGGGCAGATATCCGGGGTTCTTATAGAATAATTGCAGTGATGGCAGCGCAGGATACGGCCAGGAAAGTGAAAGGTCAAAACTAAATTACAGTTAGGACAACGTAGAACAAGCCCACACTCCCGACACAAGACAAAAGCGGCGAATCCTCTCCTATTCAGAAATAGAATGGCCTGACCCTTTTTCTCCAATCTCCTCCTTATAGCCTCCTGAAGTTCCAAAGAGAAGATGCTCCTATTCTTCTTTTGGGTCAATTCTATACGCATATCGACTAATTTAATCTCGGGAAGTCTTCTCTTATCGATGCGCTGGGATAATCTTGTCAAACCATAATTCTCATTCTTAACCTCATAGTAGGACTCTAAGGTGGGAGAGCCACTCGATAGGATTACTGTAGTTCCAGACTCTTTTGCCCTTTTTAAGGCTGCTTCCCGGGCATGATATTTAGGAACCTCTTCCTGCTTATAAGAGGTTTCTTCTTCACCATCGACAATGATTAAACCCAAGTTTTTTAAGGGGGCGAAGATGGCCAGACGAGTGCCAATAATTACGTCCGCCATCCCCTTCTTTATCCTCCGCCACTCATCATAGCGCACCCCGGGTGATAACTCACTATGGAGTATGGCCACCCGGTCGCCGAGATAAGATGTGAGGCGGGCAAATGCTCTCGAGGCGAATATGATCTCAGGATAGAGCAGGATGGCTCCTTTGCCTTTTGAGAGAGAGTGGGTAATGGCCTCCAAATAGACTCTCTCCTTTCCGCTTCCCCTGGGTCCCTGCAATAGAATGACCTCACCCTTCTTTTCGTCAATGCTTTTCTCTATTACTCCTAAGGCCTTCCTCTGTTCATCAGTCAGCTTTAACTTCCCAATCTCCTTCTCTATCCCCTCAATCTCTTTTGCCCTGCGCCTCATTTCTTTGAGAACATAATCTAAAAATCCTTTTTCCTTTAAACTCTTAATGGTAGAAGTTGATGTTCCGACCTTTTCTGCCAACTGAAGGGGGGTCATTTCCTCTTTGCTTTCCTTCAATATCCTTAGGGCCTGGGCCTGTTTGGGTGCCCCTTTCGTTAATTTCTTAAGCACTTCCTCTGAGATTTCTTTTACCTTCACAATTTGGATTGTCTTAGGCTTGACCAGTTTCTCCTTCAATACTAATCTACTCTCCACCAGACCTTTCTTCTCCAAGGCATTTACCGCAGAATAGACCCCTTTCTTTTTCATCTTACGCATAATCGCTTCCAGACTTAACTCTTTCTTTCCTTCCAGAATTCTCAAGACCTGTGCCTGGTCAGAGGATTTTTTCTCTATCTCCGGAATGACCTCAGCTTTGTCAATCTCCTTTAATTTAATGACTCTCTTACTCTCCATCTTCAGCCCAATGGGCAGAGCAGCCTCAATCATCTGGCCCCAGGGAGAGAGATAATAGTCTGAAATCCATTTAGTGAGTCTCAACATCCGGGGAGCGAGAGCCGGTTCGCGATCAATAACATCTATGATTTCTCTTATTCTATCCATGGGAGATTCCTCGATAAACCCCACAATGTATCCTGTTATCTGGCGAGAGCCGAAAGGGATGAGGACCCTCTTTCCAAGAGCAACCTCTTCTTCCAGATGAGAGGGGATGGCATAGTGGAAGAGCCTATCTATGGGCAGTCCCACCACCACTTCAATATACTTACTCATTTATTTTCTCCTCGAAACATCTGTAGCTATCTGTAATATCAGGATAGCATAAAACCCTCAGGAAAGCAAACGAAAATAAGAACCTCCGATTTCATCGGAGAACCTTGTTTTACTTATTGAAGTTCCGATACCTTAAAATACCCTTTTAGTTCATCTTCCAATCTTCAAAGATGCGAAGATAGCTGAAGTTAAACATCAAATCAAACACTTGCCCATTCGCGCGAATGGTTTAATGGAGAATGGTCACTATAAAAGTGGGTTTTTCCTCTCCTCCTTTTCTCTATTACTTTTACATTCCGATTTCCAAATTCTTATGCTTTTTGCTGTAAGCAAAAACCCGTTCCGATATAACGGGACGGGTATTTAAAAATAAAGAAAAGAAAAACAAAGAAGTTAGAGTGATTAGGAAGAATCTGAGGCTTAAAGACTTGACCCTTTTTGACCTCTTTATTTTATCTTATCTTGCGTTGCTTATCAATAATCCACAAGGTTTTTTCTATGTCAGATTTGATATGGCTTAGTTTTGGATCATATCTATATATCGATTGCTGCCTGATTTTATCTGCTCTTCCAAAATATTCTAATGCTTTTTTATATTCCTCTAAATAATAGTAGTGATTTCCAATTGAAAAGTTAAACCTTATTAAATCATAGGGCTTAAATTTCCCCGCTCCCATTTCTAATGCTTTCTTGTAATATTCAATCGATTTCTTGGATTGAAAAAGAGAATCATAGCAGATACCTAATTCACGATATGTCTGATAGTGGTTGGGGTTGATCTGAAGAACTTTCTCAAAACTTCTGATTGCTTCTTGATATTTTCTTCTATTTAGGGACTCTCTACCCTGGCGGAAGACCTGATAGGTCTTCTGGTCCTGCAATAGGTTCAATTTCCAGGCAGAAACCCCATGACTAAAACTTGAGGAGTTATAGTCCACTGCTTGCTGATAGTAGATCTTTGCCTGGGCCAAATCTCTATCTTTCTGAAATTCAAAGATACTCCCCAGATAATAAGATAGAATTCCTCTGATATGGGAGTCTCCTAAGAGTTTTGGCATGTTCCTGAGAATCCATTCCTTGGCCAAATTATACTTCTTCTGTCCATATAAGTAACGAGTTACGATAAAGATGAATGATTCTTTATCTGGAATCTCATTCAGGATTTCATAGAAGAGTTCCATAGCCTCTTTCTCTTTGCCTTTTCTGATAGACTTTTTGGCTGAAGAAATTCTATCTGCAAAATCTTGGTTGGCCGCTGCGAAGGTATATTTTACCAAGCCTTCTCGTTGAAGATAAAAAAGTTTCTCAATCTTCTCCTGGGAGACTTTCTTTATCTCCTTATGCCATTCCTCTTCTAAGGATTGAATCTCCTTTTTAAATTCATCTTCTGAATCTAAAGGAATTCGAGCCAATTGTTTTATTTTTTCTATACCATATTTTTGATAGACAAAATTTATAAAGTCATCACGGAGATAGCCGATAGATGTGTTTAAAGTTATATCCCTGCCAGGTTTAGATTTCTTGTTAAAAATATCCCAGAGAGGGATGAGCAGGCCTTTCTGAAGCAGGAAGGCAGAGTATAGATTGGGTGAATCTGTATGGCGAACTTGGCCGATACTTGCCACGGCTTCGCCAAAGTTTCGCGAACGATGAGCATACGAATTATAAGGAATGAAGCGATGGGTGAAGAGATGCATCATTTCATGCTGTAGTCCGGGGTCGACCAGGCGGTAGGTATACCAGTTGTGTATCTCGTGAGCAAAGTATAGGGCGCAAGGAGCGCGCATCCCCAATCTGGCTAATTTTAAGTCTGGAGTATATAAGTAGGAGTGTATCTTACTGGGATATTCTACCTCGGTAATAGTGGTAAATTTATCAAATAACCATTCATGTGTAGCAGCGATTGGTCCCACCTCATTAAGGGCTACCGAATTAGAGGAAAAACGATAGATGAAGTGCTCGCTCTCTGCCTGTTTTCTAAGAACAAATGGCCGATCGGCCCATCCCAAATAGTAAAGCCCCAGGGAGCAGCGAAAATTTGGTAAGATAATAATACTTATTAAAAGGATAAAGGCGATTATGGCTATATTTATTAATGCTCTCCGACGGCTAAAGAGACTATAGATTAACATTATTATCCAGATAGTTCCAAAAATTAAGAGTACCGAAAGAAGTATCGAATCCCGAAAAGAAGCAGGAGGAATGGGTAAAAGGTCGAATCCGGACAATAATACGATAAATAAAAAGACCCAATAGCCTAATGAAAAGCAGAGGGCTCTTCTTTTGATGACAATTTTGCGGAATAGAAGTTTATAAAGAAGGCAGGCGGTTAGTAATAGCAGTAGAAGGGGAAACATTATGGAAATAAAATAGGGTTCCAGTTCGTATAGCACATCAAAATATTTAAGCGGGAGAATCGGGTCGTTTTTATATTTGAAGTATAAAGCGAAAGATTGAAGAGAAAGAGGAACAAAAAGGAAGGGCAAAAAAGTAACCACAACTAAAAGGAGCGTTCTAAATTGTTCTTTATAAATCTCTACATTAGTATCTCGGACTGTTCCTTTCTTTAATCTACTTTCAATGCTTGAGAAAAATAAGACCCATAAAACAAAGAGAGTAACTGCATCTATTCCTAACATTTTGACTGGTTCACGGTACATAAAAAGGCTAAATACCCTGCTCAGTACCAGAAAGACAAAAGTGGCAAGTAATATACTAAACCAATAGTATTTAGATTTCAGATAAAGTTTAATGCTATAGCCTAAGTTCATAATTATTTATAATGTTTTTCACTCCTTTTCGATTTCTATATACGTACGAAGTAAGAAGGGCCATAAGAAGGGTCAGTAAGAAGGGTCAGATTTTGGAATTTGACAATAGATAGTGTCTTCCGCCAGTCTTTAAGTAGACAGAAAAGCTATGATTTTTTGTATTCTTTCTTAAGAAGTTTCATGTCCTCCCAGACCGCTTTCTTATAACCTGGGTTGCGCAGTAGTGCTGCCGGATGATAGGTGGCGAGCAGTTTTACTCCTTTAGCAAAGGGATGGAACTCTCCTCTCAATCTACCTATCCTCTCATCCGTCTTGAGTAAGGTCTGGGCAGCAAAGGTCCCCATAGCAAGGATAATCTTGGGTCTTATTATTCTTAACTGCCTATCCAGATAGCCCCAGCAGGCCTTGATCTCCTCTGGCTTGGGATTCCTATTCATTGGAGGGCGGCACTTTAAAATATTTCCGATAAAGACATCTTCTCTTTTGAGACCGATGGAGGCCAATATCTTGGTCAGTAGCTGCCCGGCAGCACCCACAAAGGGCTTTCCCTGCAGGTCCTCATTTCTCCCTGGTGCCTCTCCCACCAATATCAATTTGGCATTGGGGCTTCCCTCTCCAAAGACCACGTTATTCCTCTCCCTCCATAAGGGACACTTCCTGCATCCCTCCACCTCTCTTCTCAACTTTTCTAAAGTCTCCTTTGACCTTGGACTTTGGACTTTGCCTGCCCCGTAGGCTTGTCCTTCGGGGGACTTTGGACTAATTGCTACTTCTCTGAGTCCCCTCTCCTTCTCCTGCCTGAGGTATCTCTTAGTCAGAGAAAGAACCTCCCTAAAATCTTTTAGAATCCTGTCCTCTTTCATTTCTTATTTCTAGCACCTCTTAATTCAGAACAAGAAAGTTCACCGTCTGACTAAAGAATTTATTATCCTTAGTTCTAATCTCCACCCGATGCCTGCCAGGAGTAAGTGGCCACCAGGCAACAAAAGGTCTTTCTACGGTAGCAAAGGGCTGGCCATCTATCAGCCAGGTAATCCGGTTAGTCTCCTCAGGGATAATGGCCTCTAATCTGAGGCTCTGATAATCCCGGCGTAATACGGGATCGATCTTGAAGATATCTCCTTCATCCGGGAAGGCGATAGCCAATCGTTTACTCTCTGATCCTTTCTTGTGACCTGCTAACCTCTGACCCTGTTCTCCAGAGAGGGAAGAAAAGGTCTGGGGAGGTAAGGGAATCCCCTCTTTCGCTACCCAGGATTGATATAGGGGAGGAAAGACCTCAAAGACCCTTTCTTCTATCACATCCCCGGGACAATCCTTGGTCGCTAAGAGTCGGTTGCGTCTATCCAGCCTGATGAGGCGATGAAAGTCGCAGACCTCTTTGGGCTCAGTACCCTCTATGAATATCTCCTCCATCTGGTGGGGGCAATGGGTGCCAGGAATTTTTCCTGATAAAGGACAGATGAGACATCTCTTCAGCCCATCAGGAGACGGAAAGCATCGAGGGGATTTGTCTCTTTCCAAGAAGGTCATAACGTCGTGGAATAAGGGGGCAGCTCCAGAGATGCCCGAGACACTACGCATCGGGCTCCCATCGAAGTTTCCTATCCAGACCCCTACCGTATAGCGCGGGGTGTAGCCTATGGTCCAGTTATCCCGGAAGTCCTTGGAGGTTCCGGTCTTGACCGAACAGGGAAAGGGAAGGTCCAAAGGAGAACTCAGGCCAAAGGCTGGAATCCTGGCATCATTGTCGGAGAGGATGTGGGTCAGGAGATACGATATCTGAGGAGAAACAACTCTCTTCTCCTCAGGGATAGGGGGACGGGGAAGGGATTTGCCCTTACTATCCTTTATCTCCAGGATGGCTCTCCCCTTTTGGAAAGTCCCTCCCTTAGCTAAGGCGCGATAGGCACCAACCAGTTCCAATAAGGTTACCTCTCCATTCCCTAAGGTCAGCCCCAGGCCATAATGGATTGGGCTCTCTCTGAGACTCTCAAATCCTGCTTGGTGCAGCCGGTTAAGAAGGAGGTCCGCCCCCAGATTCTCCAATACCCGAACCGCCGGGACGTTATAGGAAGAGGCTAAGGCGGTACGTAGACGCACCGGTCCATGGAACTTTCCATCGTAGTTCCGAGGGGTGAAGTCACCACCGGCAGTAACCGCGTGGGTCTCAACATCAGGAATGATGGTGGCAGATGTCAGGTCGTTCTCCAGGGCCAGACCATAGGTGAAGGGCTTCAGGGTAGAACCTGGCTGACGAAGGGAAAGGGCACCGTTCACCTGACCATCATGTTCTTTATTAAAAAAATCGACCGAGCCCACCATGGCTAAGATATCTCCGGTCTGATTATCCATAATCAGAATAGCGCCATTGGTCACCCCGGCCCGCTTGAGACTCCTCACCCGATTAGCAAGAAGTTTCTCCGCCGCCTCCTGAATAGTGAGATCGAGGGTGGTACGAATAATGCCTATATCTCGTCTCTCTTCTGGAGAAAATTTCCCCAGGACCCAGTCACAGAAGTGGGGAGCGCGAAAGGAGTTCTCTCTGGCGCAAAGATTCAGGGGTTGGGAGAGCGCCCGCTGATAGGTCTGGTAATCTATCATCCTCTTATTTAGCATGCGCCGGAGTATCTTTTCCTGCCGCTCCTTTGCCCGAGGGAAATGGCGGAAGGGATCGTATCCTGAGGGAGAACGGGTCAGGCCGGCAAGAAAGGCAGATTCGGCTAAGGAGAGGTGGCTGGCTGGTTTAGCAAAGTATAAGTGGGAAGCGGCTTCAATGCCAAAGGTCTGATTGCCATAGGGGACTCGGTTGAGATATTGAGTGAGTATCTCGTCTTTGGAGATGGTGCCCTCCAGGCGCAGGGCATACCAGGATTCCCGGATTTTATGGGGCAAAGTGCGGGGGAAATGGAGGATATTGCGCACCACTTGCTGGGTAATGGTGGAGGCTCCAGAGACCACTCTTCTCTCCTTGATATTCTGTACCAGAGCCCGGGATAGGGCTAAGGGGTCTATTCCCGGATGGCGATAGAAGCGGCTGTCCTCTGCCGCCAGGAGAGCAGAGATAAGGTGCTGGGGAACCTTCTCCAGCGAAACCCATCTCGCCCTTCCCTCCTCATCAGAGAGAACCTCTCTCAAGAGTCGACCTTCCCCATCCAGAATCTTTAAGGAGATTATGGGCGCCGGTTCAAGAAGTTTCTTGGAGAAGGGAATCAGGGTTGAGACCCCAAAGAGTACTACCAAAGCAAAGATTGTTATTACTACTCTATTTCTCTTCATCTAATCTCTATT
>JAUWXM010000093.1 GCA_030616365.1 bacterium
TTCTCTGCTAAGAAGCCATATCCGGGATGAATGGCCTGGGCCCCACTTGACTTGGCAATCTCGATGATCTTCTCCATATTAAGATAGCTTTCTTTGGGCTGAGGTCCACCCAAGAAATGGGCCTCGTCCGCCATCTTGACACAGAGGCTTGGTCTATCAACTGAGGAATAGACAGCCACGGTCTGGATGCCCAGTTCGCGACAGGCACGGAGGATCCGGACTGCGATCTCTCCCCGATTGGCAATCAGAATTTTCTTAAACATTGCTCCTCGCTACGCTCAGGATTAGTTGATAAGTTAATAAGAACCTTTCGCTAACGCTCAAGAACCTTGTTTCTTCGTTAGCACTCAGAAATAAGTTGATAAGTTGATAAGTTGATACGAGTCACGGGTCACGAGTTGCGGGTTAAATGATTTAACCATAAAACCATCAAACTATCCAACTATCCAACTTATAATTCATCACTCATAACTCATAACTGGCCCCTTTGGGGCCACCTGTTTACAACGGTATATTTCCATGCTTCTTCTGGGGTCTCGACTCTCCCTTTGAAGAAAACATCTCTAAGGCCTTTATGAGTTGGGGCCTGGTCTCATAGGGCTCTATTACCTTATCCACATATCCCCGACGGGCAGCAACATAGGGGTTGGCAAACTTCTCGGCATACTCGGTCACCTTCTCTGTCAGGACCTCTTGAGGCTTCTTTGCGGAGGCGATCTCCTTCCGATATATGATCTCTGCCGCTCCCTGGGGACCCATGACCGCGATCTCTGCTGTGGGCCAGGCATAGACAGCATCCGCTCCTAAGTGCCTGGAGCACATCCCGATGTATGCCCCGCCATATGCCTTCCTGAGGATGACGGTTAACTTGGGTACTGTGGCCTCAGAGTAGGCATAGAGAAGCTTTGCCCCATGCCTAATCACTCCCCCATGCTCCTGATCCGTTCCTGGCAGGTATCCGGGAACATCAACAAAGGTAACCAGGGGGATATTAAAACAGTCGCAGAATCTTACAAACCTGGCTGCCTTATCAGAACTATTGACATCCAATACTCCGGCTAAGACCTTGGGCTGATTGGCAATAATGCCTACAGAATAACCGTTTAATCTGGCAAAGCCGATGACCATATTGGGAGCGAAGTAGGACTGAATCTCGAAGAACTCCCCAGCATCAACCACCTTCTCAATCACGTCCCGCACATCATAGGGCTTCTTGGGGATGGTGGGGACCAGGTTGGCTAAGGTCTCATCCTGCCTATTGGGATCATCACCCAAGTCAATGATGCCCGGCTCCTCCAGGTTGTTGGAGGGAATATAACTCAAGAGTTTCTTTAAGAGACTAAAAGCCTCCTCCTCTGATTCGCAGGCGAAGTGGGCCACTCCAGATAACTGATTATGGGCCATGGCCCCTCCCAGCTCCTCCTGACTAACATCCTCCCCGCTAACGGTCTTTACCACATCCGGACCAGTAATGAACATCCTACTAACCCCCTTCACCATGAAGGTGAAGTCAGTGATAGCAGGAGAGTAGACCGCTCCTCCTGCACAGGGACCTAAAATGATGGAAATTTGGGGTATTACTCCAGAGGCAATAGTATTCCTATAGAATATATCTCCATAACCTTTCAGGGAATCCACCCCTTCCTGGATCCTCGCTCCTCCAGAGTCGTTCATCCCGACCAAGGGGACGCCCATCTTCATAGCCAGATCCATCACCTTGCATATCTTAGCCGCATGCATCTCACCCAGACTTCCTCCAGCAACGGTAAAGTCCTGGGCAAAGAGGCAGACCTTTCTTCCATCTATGCGACCATAGCCAGTGACCACCCCTTCACCAGGGAGCTCTTTCTTGTCCATCCCTAATTCCCTGGCCCGATGCTCAACGAAGATATCCGTCTCCTCAAAGCTTCCCTCATCCAATAAAAGGTCGATCCTCTCTCTTGCCGTAAGCTTCCCCTTCTTATGCTGGGTCTCAATCCTCTCCTTCCCTCCACCCAGGAGGATTTTCTCTCTCTTCTCTTTGAGTTCGTCCATCTTCTGGGCTATGGTGGCCTTTGGTATTACCTCTACCTTAAGAAGTTTCTTTACCACCTCTTTCTTCAAGGTTTGCTTAAGAATCCCTTTAATCTTTTTAAAGATTGGCATTTCTTTTCCTCCTTTTTTAATCACAGATTAGCACTGATTAGTTTAAATTTAAAAATCAAATATCAAAAATCAAGATTACATATTAAAATGTAAAATTATCTCTTTCCTTTAAGAGTTAGAATACTTGAGGCAAAAATATTGGCGATCTCGTCAAGTTCTTTTAGAAACCAGGCAACTTCTTCTGGTTTGGCTCGCTTACTATCCCGAAGTAAAGCAAACCACAGCTTACTTTCATTGGCTGACTTGAGAGATGTATTGAAATAGTTGATAAAGTCTTTCTTGCTGCTTGCTGACTCTCCTTCAATATAATTCCCAAGAATGCTTGTCCCGCTTCGTAATAATTGGTCACCGATTCTTCTGGAAACATTATCCTTTGGCAATCTATCCAGAAATTCTATAAGCTTTAGAACAAAGTTATATAATCTTTTTTTGAACTCCTTTTTAAATTTTGATTTGTCATTTTCCATTTTAATCTTTAATTTTTGATTTGTCGGTTTTCTGTGCTCATCCGTGTTTGTGTTTCAGGACTTCTTCTGCTGCCTTGATAATGTCACTCGAATTAAGATTAAACTCTTTGATTAGTTCCTCTGGTGTTCCCGACTCTCCGAATCTATCCTGAATCCCGATGAACCTCATGGGAACGGCACAGTTCTCCACCACTACCTCTGCTACAGCACTCCCAAATCCTCCCATAATCTGATGCTCCTCACAGGTGACGATGGCTCCCGTCTCCTTAGCAGCCTTGATAATGGCCTTCTTATCTATGGGCTTTACCGTATGAAGGCTGATTACTCTGGCACTTACTCCCTTCTTCTCTAACTTCTCTGCCGCCTTCAATGATTCACAGACCATGTAGCCACAGGCGATTAGAGAGACATCCTTTCCTTCTCTAAATGTTACTGCTTTTCCTAACTGGAAAGGGGTATCCTTCTTAGTAATCACTGGTATCTTTTCCCTTCCGAATCGGATATATACTGGCCCCTTTATCTCTGCAGCCTTCATGGTCGCCTTATAGGTCTCGATAGCATCGCAGGGAACGATGACCTTCATATTTGGTAAAACTCTCATGAGAGTAATCTCTTCCAAGGCCTGATGGGTGGCTCCATCCGGACCAACGCTCACCCCTCCATGGGCGCCCCCAATCTTGACATTCAAATTGGCATAACAAATAGTAGTCCTTATCTGATCCCAGGCCCTTCCGGCAACAAAGACCCCATAGGTTGAGACAAAGGGAATCTTCCCTGTCAAGGAGAGACCAGCCGCAGTATTGAGCATATCCTGTTCGGCAATTCCAATTTGGAAAAAACGCTCAGGAAATTTTTCCGCGAACCACAGGGCTCTAGTGGAATCCGTTAAGTCCGCACCTAAGACAACTACCTTAGGATTCGTCTTTCCTAACTCTACCAATGCCTCTCCATATCCATCCCTGGTAGCTTTCATTTCTGTCATCTTATCCCTCCGCTTCTTCTAACTGCTCTTTGGTTGGTTTCATATTTAACTCTTTAAGGGCCAGTTCTATCTGCTCTCCCTTGGGTGCCACACCATGCCACTCTGCCTTATCTTCCATGAAGGAGACCCCTTTCCCT
>JAUWXM010000069.1 GCA_030616365.1 bacterium
CTAATAGGCACGGATTAGCACGGATATTGAATTACGGCGCGCTTCGCTCTCCGCCGTCTTTTACTTATTGAAGTTTCGATACTTTAAAATGAGCCAAGCAAGTTGTCTCTTTTATTCGCTTCGCTCGTAAAACAACTACAACTTTGAAAGAAGTCTCATCGGCCAGGCACATATTCTGAAAGTACCTAAGAGCCTCTTGGTTGGTCTCCAGTTAACAATTATTGCTCCTTCTGGACATACCTTCTCGCAATAATAACATCTGATACAGTCTCCTTTGCGAATAGGATAGGGATTAAGTTCTATTATTCCCGACGGACATATCTCGGCACACTTGCCGCATTTAATGCATTTCTCTTTATCTACTTCTATTCTTGGTAAGTGTCTATTTACCCTCTCTTTCGTTAGCCATAGAGAGGTAAGATGTAAAAGGGAAAATTTGAACCTGAATTCAGGTAAGATATCTAATCGATTCTCTTCCTTAACTAATCTATAATTCTTGACCATCTTCTGGCCAAACTCTTCTGCCTCTTCTAAATCCTTTTCATCCGGATGGCCCTTGCTGTAGTCAAACTCAATATAAGGCTGGAAGGAATCATATCCTCTAGTACTTAATCCCCCTAAAATTAACAAACCTTTTTCTTTCAGTCCCCTTGCCATTCTTGGCAGAGTATTAGCATCCTGACCACCATGGGTGCAGAAAACAAAACTACATTTCCCTTTCAGAAAAGAAAGATTCTCAATAAAATCCCTTACATTCCAGGGCTCCTGGAAGTAAAAAACCGGGGTGCCAATGCCAATCAAATCGTAATCCTTTAATTTTTCTAGTTCTGCTTCCCGTGCGGGTGACTCGGCAGATCTCTGTGAGCGGGAGGATCGCCCGCCTTTTGGCGGGACTCCCCGATAAATCGGGGTGGTGCACCGGGCGGAGGGGCCCGCGAACAGAGAATGCCGAGGCAGGACCCGCTTTAAGGGAATTAGGATACAGGGATTATCTGTATTTTCTATTCCTTCGGCAATGGCCCGGGCTACCTTCTCTGTATTGCCTGTCTGGGAAAAATAGACGATCACTGTCTTCATTATTCCTTGAGGGGTTCCACTACCTCTACTCCCTTGGGAACCTTGAACTCAAACTCTGAATCTGGAATCTTAGTATTGATCTCAATATTCCTAAATTCTATCAAGGTGGTATCTCCATTCGGTTCATATATTTTAGTTTTGACTGGCCAGTATTCTTTAGTATTAACCCACAATATTATCTTGGAGAGATATCTCAATTCCTCTTCTTTTTTGGGGATGAGTTCTAAACAATAGAAATCCCTTTTTTCTTTAAGGAGCCTAATCTGATAATTCTTCTTTAGATACTCCATAGACTTTCCAAAGCCCACAAAAAGCCCTAAGGTTTCTCCTGCCCTTGTTAAATCATATTTCTCTGCCACCTTCATATCAGGATAGTAGAGCCACATCCTCTTTCCCTTAATAATCATTAAAAGAGGATCGGGTTCGAAATATTCCCAGGACATCCTATCTGGCTTCTTATATTTCATCTTTCCTTGAGAAATTAACTTCTCTTCTAATAATTCCAAGATCTTCTCTTGGGTGAATGAGGCCTGAAGGTCTTTCATCCCCCTTTGCCTCTTATCCATCTTCTTCAAGATACTATCCAGGTCATTCCCCGCCCAAGCAGAACTCCCCAAAAGGGTTACTGCCAACAAAAGAAGTAACACTCTTCTCATAATCTACTCCTTTAGACGCTGATACTCAACGCACTTCGTTTGCCTTGAGGCTTATCCACTGATTTACTTCGTAGATTGTCGCTGATTTTTATCTGCGTTCATCTGCGTTTTGATCTGCGGACATTGCTTGATATTCATGCTCTCTCGGATGCCAGCGAAGCGCATCCGGCATCTGCGTTTCCCCAGAAAGGATAAAAATTATACCATTGATCGGGATATTTGCGGATATACTTCTCAAAGACCTTGATTATTTTCTCCAGAGGCTCCTTTATGTCCTTCTCTCTATTGCCAGTATTTTTAGCATAGATGGGCTTCTCTGCTACTCCATAGTATTTACCCTTTCCTTTATAGATGACGAATCCAGGAACGATAGGCGC
This sequence comes from bacterium, assembly GCA_030616365.1. Classification (GTDB taxonomy): domain Bacteria; phylum UBP18; class UBA7526; order UBA7526; family UBA7526; genus JAUWXM01. Next base: position 2,111 of record JAUWXM010000069.1, read on the forward strand.
TCCGGTTAACAGGCTTAAGATTATTGAGCCCGTAGGAAAGTAGGTCTCTTTACCGAAGAACTTCATTTTCATCCTGTTAGTCTTGGTTGCCCGATCCCCAAGCATGGCCACGATCTCATTCTTTGCTAAAGCATCTGCGATATTCTTGGCCGCAGTTATCGAGTCACCAACCGTCAGGGACTTTATTCCCCGGCTTCTTCTCCATCTCTCCCTCACCTCATCAATCTTCAAATTCTCATCAACTAGGGTAACCACATTCATGGGATAGCCCAAGATGTTGAATAATAGGCCTCCTAATTCCCAGTTTCCCAGATGGGCGGTCAGGAGCATAAGACCTTTTCCCTTCTTCAGGGTATCATCAATAAAGTCTGCTCCCTCATACTGAGGAATGATCTTCTCCCAGTCATTTTTGTTGATGTGCGGGAATCTGAAGTAATCAACGATGTACTTGGCATAATTGCAGAAAGTATTGCAGGATAAGGAACAAATTCTTTTTCTACTCACTTCCTTGCCTAAGACCTGAATTAGATTGGAGATTACTGCCCTTCTATTCTTTCTTGATAAGGAATAGGCGATGATCCCTGTTATGGTTGCTAATAGGTAGCCAATGCCCAGAGGCAGGGTAAAGGACATAAAGCGAACAAATCGATAAAGAGAATACTTATCCAAAGGATGTTTAGGCAACTTATTCCTCCTTATTTAAATTAATGACCTCTATTCCCTTTGGTGCTTTGAATTGGAAGACCTCTGGTTTGATGGCTTCATTGAGTCTTACTTTTTGGATGAGTAGGGTTAGTATTCTCTTCTCCTTTGGGTTATAAATTCTCACTTTCTCTGGAAAATCGATTCTATTTATTTTCTGATATTCATTAAAAGAGACTTCTAAGGCTAAAGAACCATCCTCATCAAACCTTTGAATCTTGGTCACTAAAAAATCGCTTCTTCCGATCCAGACTTTCTCTAAAAGCCTCTTCTTTACCAGATAAAGAATATACTCCTTCTCTCTCTTCTCTAAGAACTTATTGACATCCGGTTGATTGAGTATCTCGGCAACTGAAAAAACACTCCTCAAATCCTGAAGATTGAAATCAGCCTTCGAAGCCTCTTTCTTTAAATCTTGGCTAAGATAAACCTTCCCTTCCTTCGGAATGTATACCCAGAAAGACTCCCCATCTGAGACAATCTCAAAAAGAGTGGGCCCCATCTGGGGATAGCCCTTTATTCTGAATCTATCTGGCTTCTTAAAAAGAAAGACTCCCAGGCAGTGCTGGGAGCTTTTCTTCTCCAAATCCCTAAATCCCATTCTCAAAGAGGCTTTAATAGTTTCTATTTTATCTTCTCTTCTTTGAATTAATTCTATTAACTCCTCTAAAGTCGCCTCTCGATAGATAGTGGGCTTGACATATCTCGGCGCACAGGCGCCCAAAAGAAAAAGAAACAATATCATTGAACTTAAAAACAGTTTTCTCATTAAAATCCTGCCTTTCGCTTATTACATCATATCTCAATAGCACCTATTTGTCAAACCCCGCACCTTTTATCCATTCAAAGCACTAAGGTAAAAAATGAATATTGAAAAGGTGCGGGGTCAAACAAAACGGCTAAAACATCGAAATCTGGCACTTTTATTGTTTCCAAATTCTTAAGAATTTAAAAACAGGGGGGCAAGATGGCAAAGTATCAAAGCGATATGAAGAGTTTGTCAGGAGATAAAAGATTTATTTAGGGGGGATCAATTTATATTGGGGGGCAGATGTTTTTTACTTGCGCTGGGATCTTTTCAGTCTTTCTTCTTTTTCTTTTTCTTTTTCTTCTTCTTTTTCTCTTTCTTCTTTTTTTCCTTTGCTTTCTCCTTCTCCTTGGGTGGGGCCTGGCCGAAGGTTAAACCTTTTCCTCCCATTGCGGTGTCAACATTCTTGAGCATTCTTTCCATGCATTTTTCTAAAGAATCACCGAGCATGACATACATCCAGCCAGTGCTTCTCGACTGACTCACATTACCGGTTGCCTTTTCAGCATACTCCTTCTGAAACATTACTTTGCCATTCTTGTCACGCAAAGTAAATAATAATTTTACTCCCCCTTCAATATAATTGGGGGAATAAGAAGTAAAATAAGAAGCAACACGCCTTTTGTACATACCGTAGCAACTCTTCACCAGGGTCTCCAGGGTATAATCTGCTCCTTCCGGAACATTGGAAACCTTCTGGAAGATGTTAGAACGACGAAACTCCTCAGTAATAACTTCGGTCAACTGACCCTCAAAGGTAGTTCCTCTCAACCACCAACCATCGAGGGTATACATATAGTGGGGGTTAGCGGTGAATCTCTCATAATCCGGCCTTTTGTCATCCACTCTCTTGACATATAGAGTATAGGACTGGGTTAGAGAGGCGCGAGCGTTACGATACTGATAGATCCTGGGGTCATCGACCATGCTATACCCATGGCGTGCCCAGACTTTACTTCCTACTCCTACCAACAATAGCCCAATCAGTAACAATAACACACTTCTTTTAAACATAGTTTTTTACCTCCTTTTTAAACGCGGATACTCAACGCACTTCGTTTGCCTTGAGATATTGCCGCTGATTACCGCTGATTGAAATAAAAATTGAATTGTTCATAGTTTAGCATACTTTACTTTAGAAAGCAATATTAACGGATGATTTGGTGCCAGATGCTTTTTATGATGTCTCCGATGCCTACCAGGATTAGACAGCCGATGATGCTTCCAATAAAGAATAATAGATAGGCGCGGGAGCGTTTAATTTTCAAGATATGAGCAAGTAAGATACTGCTCCACATTCCGCATCCTTTAACTGGCAATAGAGCAACTACTGCCACTCCTAAATGACCTAAGGATTTTACTCCCCTAAATATTCTGGAATGGAGGAATTTATTCTCTCTCCTGCCCATCTTTTCCTTTAATTTTCTTATGAGTGGCATACGGGACTCTGTCGTCTCATAGAGAAAATAGATGGGCCAGACCTGGAACATATCGAAGAAGATGCCTAAAGGAAGAAAGTATAAAACGTTCATCCCCCTCAAGACACCATAGAGGATGGAGACTCCCCTTCCCAGAGTCATATGTAGAATGACAAAGACCCAGTAGGGATGGTTATAGAGGACTTCTTTCAAATAAGAAATCATGGCTTCCGCCTTTTCATTCTGGGAAGTAAGAAGGGTACTTCTTTCTTATATTTCAAATAATCTTCACCAAACTTGAGTTCCAGTTCTTTCTCCTCATAGATCTTGAGATAGAAGATATGGGCAGGGATGAGGCCGATGAGTGTAGCAAATAAGAGATAGGTGGAAAGAAAGCGTATGGAGTAAGCGATGAGGAATAGATATCCTCCCAAGGACATGGGGTTCCTCAGATAGCGCCTGATGCCTCTCTTTACAAAGTTTTCTGTCATCAGTCTCAAGGGGCCAACTCTTCTATTAGCTAATCCTGCGATCCCGGGAAGGCCCACTACTGCAGCCAAGAGAAAGAGCAATCGGGAAATGGTAAGAGATAATA
>JAUWXM010000078.1 GCA_030616365.1 bacterium
AAGGACAAAGAAGGAAAAATTAGGACACATTCTCAAACTGGATAATTAACAAGTAGCAAGTAACAATTGTTTCCGTCTCAGACGGATTCAATGTTCAATGTAACTTGCCCGACGCAGTCGGGATAGAAGGGAGGTGAGAAGAATGACAAAGACCTATGAAGGAAAAGTCTTGGCAAAAGGGAAAAGATTTGGTATAGTAGTGGCCAGGTTCAATGAGTTCGTTAGCGAGCGACTCTTGGAAGGAGCGCTGGATGGTCTCCTGCGCCATGGTGCAGATGAGAAGGATATTACTGTGGCCAGGGTGCCGGGCTCCTTTGAAATTCCCTATGCGGCAAACAGGCTGGCCAAGAGCAAAAAGTTTGATGCTGTGATCTGCCTTGGGGCCATCATCCGAGGGACCACTCCTCACTTTGAGTATGTGGCAAGCGAGGTAGCAAAGGGAGTGGCTTCTACCAGCCTTGCTACCGGAGTTCCTACCATCTTTGGAGTAATCACTGCAGACTCCATAGAGCAGGCCATTGAGAGAGCAGGAACAAAGGAAGGCAATAGAGGACGGGATGCAGCCATCACCGCCATCGAGATGGCAGACCTCTTTACCCAATTAAAGAAGTAAAAGACGTTGAGCCCGTTCGCCCGTTTGGCCCGTTGTCCCGTAAAAAACGGGATTAACGGGTATAACCGACCTAACGGGATTAACGATATTACCATTATTGGAGAAATTAATGGGTAGACGCCGAAAAGCGAGAGAACTGGCTTTGCAGATTCTTTTCCAGCTGGATAGTGGCCAGGAGAATCTAAAAGAGGCTTTGAAGACCTTCTGGTTCCTTTATCGACATCCAAGAGAGATAAAGGACTTTGCCAATAGATTAGTAAAGGGCACCCAGGAGAATCTCAAAGCCATTGATGAGAAAATAGCTCATTACGCCGAACATTGGGAGATCGGGCGCATGCCCATTGTGGATAGAAATATCCTGCGCTTAGGAGCCTACGAGATTCTCTATTGCCCGGATATCCCCATTAAAGTAAGCCTAAATGAAGCGATAGAATTAGCTAAGAAGTTCTCCACAGAGAAGTCCAGCCAGTTCGTCAATGCTCTCCTCGATAGAATAGCCCACGAGAAAGGCAAGAAGCAATAGATTGCAGCAGGCTACAGGCTCCAGGCTGCAGTTGAAGCTTGAGGCCTGAAGCTTGTAGCTTGAAGCAGGAGAAGAGTATGCCCGAGAAATACGTCGATCTTCACATTCATACCACTATCTCAGATGGAGCACTTACTCCTAAAGAAGTAATAGAGTACGCTCACAAAGAGGGATTGATAGCGATAGGGATAACGGACCATGATGTTACAGATGGAATCGAGATAGCCCAAAGGACAGCCTCTAAGTACGGATTAGAGGTAGTGCCTGGGGTGGAGCTTTCCAGCGATTACGGGAAGAAGGAAGTTCATATCCTGGGCTACTATATGAATTGTGAGGATGAAGAATTCCAGAAGAAACTAGCCCTTTTCAGGAAGGCGAGATATGAGAGGGCAAAGGAAATGGTCAAGAGGCTAAAAAGTTTAGGAATGGAGATTGACTTCGGAAGGGTGGAAGAGATTGCTGGAAAGGGTTCCATCGGCAAACCTCATATTGCCCAAGCCTTGGTGGGGGAGGGATACGCTCCCAATATTCCCGAGGGCGCCTGGAGGTATTTAGGAAGCGGAGGCCTGGTCTCTGTTCCTAAGTATCAATTGAGGCCTTCTGAGGCCATAGATATTATCCTGAAAGCAGGTGGCATCCCAGTCCTTGCTCATCCTGCAGGAACAAAGGTCGACGAACTCATTCCACAATTAGTAAAGAATGGTCTTGTGGGTCTGGAAGCCTATGATGCTATAAACCCTCTCTCTGTCGCTCGTTATTACATAAGCCTTGCCAAGAAGTATGGTCTCTTGGTAACTGGGGGGAGCGACTGTCACGGAAAGGTCAAGGGAGAGATACGTCTGGGAAGAGTGAAGGCCCCCTATGAAATCGTAGAAAGACTAAAAGAAGCAAAGGCAAAACTATGAGCACCACTCTAATTTTGATAAGGCACGGAGAGACACCTTACAACCGGGATAGAAGGTATCAGGGGCATAGGGATACGCCTTTAACAAAGAAGGGGAAGAGGCAGACGAAAGAGATCGCCCTAAGATTAAAAAATGACCCCTTAGATGCTATTTACTCTAGTGATTTGAAGAGGACAAAGTATACAGCAAAGGCTATAAATCGTTACCACTCCTTGAAGATAAGGGCCCTCCCCCAGTTAAGGGAGATAGACTTTGGTGATTGGGAGGGGAAGACGCATGATGAAATTCAAAGGGAGTGGAGAAGGCTTCTTGACGAATGGGAGAGAGAGCCCTCTAAGATTAAGATTCCCAGAGGAGAGAGCATCCAGGAATTAGCAGAACGTACCAGGGCTACAACAAAGAAAATTATTAGCATTCACCCCAATCAAAGGGTAGCCATTATTACTCATGGAGGACCGATCCGCATTATCCTCATGGATGCCTTAGGTCTGGGACTTGATGATTGGTGGAAGACGATTACCAGTAACGGGGGAATCTCCATTATCGAGTATCAAAATAAGAGAGCAGAGGTTTCGCTCCAGAATGATACCTCCCACCTAATAAAAAATTTGACAAACGAGAAATAATAGGTTAAACTAGATTTAGTAACTAAATATAGTAAGTATCCAGGTGGAGGGAATCCGGTGCCCCCGTAAACCCCGCAGAATTTCATTTGCGGGGCACAGGGTAGGAAAGCCGGAGTGGCCCCGCCACTGTGATCCCGCACCTTTTTAAAAGGTTGTGCCTTTGGCATATGCTCGGAAGCAATAATACCACTTCTCGCTTTAAGTCGGGAGGGAAGGTTAGCCAAGGGTGCGGGAAAGCCAGGAAACCTCACTGGATACTGAAGTAACTGGCCTTCGAGGGAAGGTTGAAGTGCTTTTTTATCCTCAAGGTTCCTTCAAGGAGGCCTTGAGGATTTTTTATTGGAGACAGAAATGGGAAGATTGATATTTATTACTGGAGGGGTGAGAAGCGGCAAGAGCATTTTCGCCCAAACATTAGCCAACAGATTAAGTAAGAAAGCCCGCCTGCTAACGCCTGAGCGTAGCGATGGCGGGCAGGTGACCTATATTGCTACTGCCAAAGCAAGAGATAAGGAGATGGAACTAAGGATAAAAATTCATCGAAAGAATCGTCCTTCTCACTGGAGAACAGTAGAGAAGGAGAAGAATATTACTGAAGTATTATCTCGAATAACAGAAAAGAGTGAGGTCGTTCTCTTAGACTGTCTCACCCTCTTAATTTCTAATTTATTATTGAGCGGCAGGAAGGATGTTTTGAAAGAAATTAGGCAACTGGTAAATAAAATAAGAGAGCTTAAGGCAACCGTTTTGATAGTCTCTAACGAGGTAGGAATGGGAATTGTACCGGATAACAAATTAGCCCGAAGGTTTAGAGATATAGCAGGCAGAGCAAACCAGATAGTCGCCCAGGCAGCAGATGAAGTCTATCTGGTGGTATCTGGAATTTCAGTAAAAGTGAAGGGATGATGTGAATGGGAAGAATTGAAGAGATGATCAAAAGGATAGGGCCAGTTGATAAGAAACTAATGGTAGAGGCCCAAAAGAGATTAGATAATCTGACTAAGCCACAAGATTCTCTGGGAAGGTTAGAAGAATTGGCCAGAAGAGTGGTGGGAATAACGGGAAAGAAAAATCCCTTCTTAAGGAATAAGGTTATCTTCACTATGGCTGGAGATCATGGGGTAGTTGAGGAAGGGGTAAGTGCCTTCCCCCAAGAAGTAACCCCTCAGATGGTCTATAACTTCATAAAGGGAGGGGCAGGAATAAACGTCTTAGCCCGACATATAGGAGCAAGGGTTGTAGTGGTAGATATGGGGATAGCTAGCAAATTAAAAATTGAAAATGAAAAATTAAAAATTAAGAAAATAGAGTACGGGACAAAGAATATGGCAAAGGGGCCAGCTATGACCAGGGAGGAGGCAATAAAATCCATTGAAACGGGCATAGAGGTATTTGAGGAAGAGTATAAGAAGGGAATCGACATCCTGGGCTTAGGCGATATGGGGATCGGGAATACTACGTCCTCAAGCGCTGTCACGGCAGTCATTACTGGTAGGCCAGTAGAAGAGGTTACTGGTCGGGGAACGGGAATAAATGATGGAATATTTGAAAATAAGATAAAGGTAATAAAGAAGGCCATAGAACTGAACAAACCTAATCCGAAGGATTCCATAGATGTCTTAGTCAAGGTAGGGGGCTTCGAGATCGGAGGGCTGGCCGGTTCCTTTCTGGCAGCAGCAGCTCATAAAGTGCCGGTGGTTACTGATGGCTTCATCGTTACTGCTGGAGCATTGATTGCCTTCGGATTAGAACCCAGAGTAAAGAATTATATCTTCGCTAGCCACTCTTCAGTTGAAGTGGGCCATCGGGCTATCTTGGA
>JAUWXM010000025.1 GCA_030616365.1 bacterium
TGGTCGTGTAGATCATATTGAATCCCGGGTGGTGGGAATAAAGTCACGGGAGATATATGAGGCACCAGCAGGAAGGATTCTTTATCTGGCCCATAAGGAGATGGAGAATCTCACCCTTACCCGCCAGACATTAGAGTTCAAGGCACTGATTGATAGGAAGTACAGCGAACTCATCTATAGCGGGATGTGGCATTCCCCCTTAAAGAAGGCTCTGGATGCTTTTATCGAAAAGACCCAGGAAAATGTCACGGGAACCGTGAAGCTCAAGCTCTATAAAGGAAAGTGTGTTGTTGTAGGAAGGAAATCCCCCTATTCTCTTTACAGCCAGGCCCTGGCCACCTATGGAAAAGGAGATATCTTCGACCAAAAGTTGGCTAAGGGCTTCATAGAAATCTTAGGCCTTCCCATAAAGGTGAAGGCAAAGATAGAGAAGAATGAATAGAAGAAGAAAAATAGTAATCTGGACATGGGTTTTTAAGATTTAGATTAATTAGATGAAAAACTACAATTGGGGTATACGAAGTAGAATATGGATAGTTCTGACTTGTTTATTTGTGGTAAGCTTAACTTTCATTCTTCTTCCAGAAGCATATGGAGCAACTGAAGAGTTTATAGCTACTTCCAGAACTTATGGCAGGGATGGCCGTTCCTATGTGGAGAAGGATGGCAATGGTAACTCGGTTATTCATTTATATGGCATTCCTTACAATATGGGATACCAACACGGTTATTTACTTTCCACGGAGGCCAAAACAAACATTCAAAACATATTAGACCATATTGATGATGACCCATCTATTACTAAAGAGGATTTAGTAGAATATTGGGATGATATGGATGATACGGGCCATATCCCAGAAAAATATAAGCAGGAAATAGAAAGACTTATTGTAGGAATTAATGATGTCATTGTACCAGAGCCATTAACAGTAGATGATGCTCATGCAGCCATTGTCTTTTTTGATTGGGATTTTTACACTTGTAGTAGCTTTGTTGTATTCAATTCAGCAAATAGCACAAGTAATCTTTATCATGGAAGGAACCTTGATGGTTTTGTGGCTATGGGTCTTCATAATTACCCATTAATAATGATCTGTCATCCCGATGATGGCCAAATCTTTGCCAATATTACTTGGGCAGGTGTGATTACAATGCACACCGGAATTAACATTAATAAGATAAGTTTTTCTTTAGATAATCTGGACCAGAACGATGGCGTTGAGAAGACCATGTTAGGAACCCCCTTCAGTCTGCTTGCACGTGAGGCGGTTGAAGAGGGAAAGAGCCTTACCGAGGTAGTTTCAATTTTAGAAGATGCTGATCGAACAGTGGGTATGATGTACATTTTAGCTGACGGGAATAACCTCACTACTAAAGTATTGGAGACAGATGAGGCTTCATATTCTAGTTATGGGCCAGAAGAGCCCGAAGGTATTGTAACCGAAGGTACTGACCTGTCCATTAGAACAAACTTTGCCTTTGATACAACAAGTTTTGGAGACAGAACGCTTGATGATGGTGATGGGAAGGATGCAGTGGAGCGATATTATTCGTTAGCTGATAACATACAGGATAATTATGGAACCATCGATCTGGAGAAAGTAATTACCTTTTTGGCTGATTCTCCAGTTGGAAACTTAATCACTATACAAAGTACAGTATTTAGGACTGATACTCTCGATTTTTGGGTAGCTAATGCTGAAGAGAGTCCGTATTCACCTGCACATCTCCAAACCTACTACCATTATAATGATTTAAGCGAGCTTATTAACGGAGGCATTGATCATCACCACTCCTGGTACGAGTGTGCTATCGCTACTGCCGCCTTCGGCGGCTACACGGATAGGCACGGATTGAAATCACGGATTAGCACGGATAAAGCGATAGCCATTCTTTGTAGATTCAGGGATGAGTGTCTCTTGACCAATCCCTTAGGTCGGGCTTTCGTCAGATTTTATTACCGCCATAGCCCAATAGTTGCCGACTTCATCCGGGATAAAGAACCTTTGAAAGCCGTGGTCAGGGCGGGATTGAGGCCTTTAGTCTGTCTGGCTAAGAAACTTATTAATTGAGGAGATGAATTATGAATAAAAAGAGGAATAAATTGGTAGAGGAATTTTTGGAGTCTATCTCCTTTGATAAGAGGCTCTATAAGTATGACATTCAGGGATCGATTGCTCATACCAAGATGCTCACCAAGTGTAAGATTATTGCCGACCCTGAAGGGAAGAAGATTGTTAAGGCCTTGAAGGAGATCGAAAAAGAGATAAAGAGTGGAAAATTGAAGTTTGACCCTTCTTTGGAAGATATCCATACCCACATTGAGAAGAGGCTCATAGAGAAGATCGGAGATGTGGGAGCGAAGCTCCATACTGCACGGAGCCGAAATGACCAAATTTCTTTGGATATGCGCCTCTTCTTGCGGGATGAGATCAAGGAGATCGCAAAGTTAATCAGGAATTTGCAGAAGAGTATTCTCAAAGTAGCAGAGAAGAACATCGATGCCATTATGCCTGGATATACCCACTTACAGCATGCTCAGCCTATACTATTCTCTCACTGGATAATGGCCTACTTTTTCATGCTCGATAGGGATTGGGAGAGGTTTTTGAATACCTTTGATCGGGTGAACGTCTCTCCCTTGGGAGCAGCTGCCCTGGCAGGAACTTCCCATGCAATCGATCGGGAATATACTGCCCGGCTCTTAGGCTTTCCCAAAGTAGTCCAAAGTAGCATGGACGCTGTCTCAGATAGGGACTTTATCATCGAGTTCTTAGCCGATGCCTCTTTGATTATGATGCATCTTTCCCGACTCTCTGAGGAGCTTATCCTTTTCTCGAGCAAAGAATTTGGTTTTATCGAACTTAGCGACGATTTTACTACTGGCTCTTCTATTATGCCCCAGAAGAAGAATCCAGATGTCTGTGAGCTAATAAGGGGGAAGACGGGAAGGGTCTATGGGAATTTGATGAGTTTACTGACTACTATGAAGTCTCTACCCTTGGCCTATAATCGGGATATGCAGGAGGATAAAGTTCCCCTATTCGATACGGTGGACACCTTAAAAGGTTCTCTATCCCTCTATGCTCAGATGCTCGATACCATGAAGATAAATAAGAAGAGGATGTTGGCATCTTTGGAGGGCGACTTCTCCATGGCTACCGACTTAGCGGATTATCTGGTAAAGAAGGGGATGCCTTTCAGGAAGGCCTACCAGATAGTGAGTAAGTTAGTGAAAGAGACGATTAAGAAGAAAAAGGATTTAACTACCTTAACCTTGAAAGATTTTAAGACTTACTCCACATTATTCGGCCGGGATGTCTTCGATACTATAAAAGTGAAGGCAGGCATCGCTGCCCGAAAGTCTTCGGGAGGGACAGCCAAGGAGAGTGTGAAGGGACTCATTGCCCAGGGGAAAGAAATAGTGAAGTTAGGGAGAAGGAATTAATTTGTTCCTCGCCAGACGATTCTCGCTATTTCGCTGGTTGTTCGGGGTGGAAGCCTTCCGAAATTCCTTTCGCTATCGCTTCAGTCAGTTTCGGCTTTCCTTACCCCTCACTCGGGCGCTCCATTTCACGCTGCGAATCGAGTGCTCCTCACAAATTAGATTCCTTCTTCTTAAGATACGCCAATCTGTTGACTAGGTGAGAGAAATGAAAGTTTTTACTTATAAAGACGATAATCTCTACTGCGAGGAAGTAAAGATTGAAGAGATTGCCAAGGAGGTGGGGACTCCTTTCTATCTCTATAGTCAGAAGAGCATCATAGATAATTACCGAGCCTTTGACGAGGCTTTTAAGGAAATAGACCATCTCATCTGTTACTCCTACAAGGCAAACGCTAACCTCGCTATCTGTAAAACCCTAAAAGAAGAAGGGGCGGGAGCAGATGTCGTCTCCGGAGGAGAGTTATATAAGGCATTAAAGATAGGAGTGGAGCCAAAGAAAATCGTCTTCTCTGGAGTGGGCAAGACAGCATCCGAGATTAAGTATGCACTAAAAGAAGGTATTCTCTTGCTTAATGTGGAGTCCATCCCAGAGTTGGAACTCACTAATAAGATAGCAGGGAAATTAAAGAAGAAAGCGTCCATTGCTTTGAGAATAAATCCAGACATCGATCCCAACACCCATCCTCATATCTCAACTGGTCTGGCGAAGAGTAAGTTCGGCATTGAAATATCAAGAGCGAAAGAAGCCTATAAGAAAGCAGAAGAACTGAAGAATATCGAGACTATAGGAATCCATATGCACATCGGCTCTCAGATTACAGAATTAGAACCCTTTGTTGATAGTTTAGAAAAGATTGTTGAACTGATAAAGGAATTAGAAAAAGAAAGAATTAAATTAAGGTATCTGGATATTGGAGGAGGATTGGGAATAAGTTACAGAGAAGATGAGAAAGCACCCGCTCCCAAAGAGTTTGCTGAAAGGCTGTTACCCTTGATTAAAGAATTGAAATGCAAAATAATCCTTGAGCCAGGGAGGGCGATAGTAGGAAATACGGGAACACTGGTTACTAAGGTTTTATATGTTAAAAAGACGGGAAGAAAGAACTTTGTCATCGTTGATGCGGCAATGAATGACCTCATTAGACCCGCGCTCTATGATGCTTATCACAACATCATCCCAGTAAAACAGTTCACTGGCCACCGATCACCGATCACCGTTGATATTGTTGGTCCAGTATGCGAGAGTGGAGATTATTTTGCTAAAAAGAGGGAACTGCCAGAGATGAAGTCTGGCGACCTATTTACCATTCTAGATGCTGGTGCCTATGGCTTCAGTATGTCTTTCAATTACAATGCCCGACCTAAAGTGGCAGAGGTCTTGGTAGAAAAAGATAAATATCGCATCATTCGCAAAAGAGAAGACTATGAAGATCTAATAAGAGGAGAGGAGGTAAGAGATGTTTAGTGGTTCAATGGTGGCTTTAGTTACCCCATTTAAAGAAGGGAAAGTGGATGAGAAGAAGTTGAGGGAACTGGTTGATTTCCATATCAAGAACGGAACAGATGTTATTGTCCCTTGTGGGACAACGGGAGAGAGTGCTACCTTATCATTTGAAGAGCATGAGAAGGTAGTGGAAGTAGTCATTAATGAGGCAAAGGGAAAGGTTCCGGTAATCGCTGGGACTGGCTCCAATAATACAGAAGAAGCACTAAAATTAACCAAACATGCCAAAGAAGCCGGGGCAGATGGGGCCTTAGTAATTACTCCCTATTATAATAAGCCAACCCAGAAAGGAATGTATCTTCACTTTGAGAAGATTGCCAAAGAGGTAGATATTCCCATTGTCCTTTATAATGTTCCGGGCAGAACAAGCGTCAATCTCCTGCCAGAGACGGTGGCCAAACTCGCCAAGATAAAGAATATCATAGGGATAAAAGAAGCCAGTGGCGACTTAAAACAAGCAAGCGATATCGTAGGGCTCTGTGGAGATAAGTTCGATCTCATATCCGGGGATGACTTCATCGTTCTTCCCATGCTTGCCTTAGGGGGAAAGGGGGTAATCTCCGTGGTGGCTAACCTCGTTCCAGCAGAGATGGCGGCCCTGATCGATGAGTTCAATAAGGGAAACTTAGAAAAGGCCAGAGAGACCCACTATAAGATCTTCCCCCTATGTAAGGCCATGTTCATTGAGACCAATCCCGGCCCAGTGAAGACTGCCATGGCCCTGCAGGGACTGCTTGATACCCCGGAACTTCGGCTTCCCCTTGCTTCAATGAGCGAAGAGAATGTCGAGAAATTGAAGAAAGTTTTGATGGATTTCTATAGTTAACACGGATAGACACGAATATAATCCGGGAATAATAAATCGGGACGCGAAGTAAGAAATAAAAGGACGCGAATATACGCGAATAGGGGGATTAAAAAATGATTAAAGCCATAGTGAGCGGGACTTGTGGGAGGATGGGTGCCAGGATTATAAAAGCAATAAAGAATGATGAGGAGATTAAGTTAGTCGGTGCCTTGGAAAAGAAAGGCCATCCCAATTTCGGCAAGGATGCTGGAGAGGTAAATGGATTGGGAAAGTTAGGGGTTCTGATAAGTGATGACTTAGAGCATATCATCGATGAGGGAGAAGTGCTCATTGAGTTCACTGATCCGGATACTACCTTAAATCACCTGAGAATGGCCATTGAGCATAACAAGGCTATGGTCATCGGGACTACGGGATTCGGTGATGAGCAACTGAAAGAGATAAAAGAAATCGCTACCCAGATTCCTTGCGTTATGGCTCCCAATATGAGCGTGGGAGTGAACCTCTTATTTAAATTGGTAAAGGATATCGCTCCTGTCTTGGGTGACGATTACGATATCGAGATCGTTGAGGTCCATCACAGGAAGAAGAAGGATGCCCCTTCCGGAACCGCCATTAGGATTGCAGAAATTTTAGCCAAGGCATTGGGAAGAAACTTAAAAGAAGCCGGGGTTTATGGAAGGAAAGGGGCGACTGGTGAGAGAACGAAGACAGAAATCGGAATCCATGCTGTTAGGGCAGGGGATATTGTGGGAGAACACACCATAACCTTTGCGGGAACTGGAGAGAGATTAGAAATCACCCATCATGCCCATTCAAGGGATACCTTTGCCCAGGGGGCCATGAGGGCAGTGAAGTTCGTAGTCAAAGCCAAAAAAGGCCTCTACGATATGCAGAATGTCCTGAAACTTAAATAGAAGTTAATAAGTTTCAGCCAGAGGCTGATCCGCCTTTTGAGCCAGAGGCTCATCCGCCTCAGGCGGAGGCGGAGATAAGTTAATAAGTAAAGAGGAGTAAAGAAATGAAAAAGTTTTTGATATTGGTTGGTCTCTTGAGTTTGAGTCTGGTTTTAGGGTGTACAGGAAAAAGGGTAAAGTTGGAATATAAGGTTAAAAAAGGAGATGTCCTACGATATAAGCAAATAACAACGGGACAAATAGAATTTAAAATAACTAATAGAAAACCGAAAATAACGAATATCAAAAAAGAAACATATTACATAATGAAGATAGAAAATATTGATGATAAGGGAGTGGCCCAAGCGAGCATGACTATTGAGGAAATAATGGAGAAAGAAAAGAATGGAGAAGAGACAAGTGAATTCTTCGATTTTAGTAATAGACCAATATTAATGGAGATAACCAAACAAGGAAAAATAGAGGTAAAGAACCAGGAAGAATGTAAAGCAATATTCAAAGAATTAGAGATGCCCTCTGTAGTTGTTCAATTTTCCCCTATTCTACCAGAGAAAAGGGTTAGAGTTGGTAGTACCTGGACTGATGAGGGAGAAATGACCTATCTCTTTTTTGACCTACCTCCCATAGATATTAAACTTGAAAATAAAGTGATAGGTTTTGAAAAAATAGCAGGCGATGATTGTATCAAAATTCTAACTACGCAAAAAATAGCCATTCCTATCCAAAAAGGCAAAGCTACTTGGTATAAAGCCGAGATAACGATTAAAAATTTCAATTTAAGTAAAGAGTTCATTACCTACTTTGCTTATGATAAAGGAAGGCCTGTTAAGATGGAGGGGAAAATTGTTGGTGGAGAAAAGAGGATTTATAAACGCATCAGGAAAGGGAAGGAGCAAAGTTGGGAAACAGATGTAAAAAAGGAGTTATCGATTGTTTCAATCGAAGCAACTGCTGAAGAATATAAAGCGTGGAAAGAAGAAGTATCTAAAAGGGAATTCAAAAAGAGTCTCTATAAGACTGAAGCCTGGCGACATTATAAGAAAGGGGAAGATTTATATCACGAAGGTAAGTATGATCAAGCAATCGCCAGTTTCAGGAAAGCCTTAGAACAAAAGCCAAAGACACCTTGGGTAATTGCCTGGATACATGTAGAGTTGGGCTGGGCTTATGATAAAAAGGGCCTAAAAAGGGAGGCTAAGAAGGAATACAAATACGTATTAAAATTTGCTGAAACTGTGAAAGAAAAAGATGAAAGGCTACTAAGAGCAATTCGTGCCGCTCAAAATAAACTTAAATGAAATATGTGAGATTTTTAGCTGAGAATAAAGGAGATATCTGGAGATATATTTGGGAAGTTTGAAAGATAAAATCTTATTAAAGAACATTATCCTCTATGCCCATCTGGGAGTGAAGAAGGAGGAGAGGGAAGTAAGGCAGAAGGTCTCCGTAGATATAGAACTCTCTCTTAGCTTAGAAGAAGCAGCGCGAACGGACGATTTAGAGAAGACAGTAGATTACGAAAAGGTCTATAATCTGATTAAAGAGAGAATAGAGGCCAAGAAATATCATCTCCTTGAGGCTTTGGCTCAAGATATTGCCCAAGAGATCCTGAAAAATTTTAAAGTAGAAGAGGTTCTAGTTCAAGCCAAGAAGCCTCAAGTGAAGTTGGCCGGCCCCCTGGACTATGTGGCAGTAGAGATGACTAGGCGCAAGTAACATTTGGAGCGGGTCCTGCCTCGGCATTTTCTCTTCGTGGGCCCCTCCGCCCGGTGTAGATCCTCCCACTCATAGAAATCTGCCGAGTCACCCGCTCACTACGACCAGCAGGAGCATAAGGTGGCGATTGCTTACATCTGTTTAGGTTCTAACTTAGGAAGAAAAAGAGCAAATATAAAAAGAGCTATTAAATTATTGAGTAAGAAAAAGGATGTCAAAATATTAAAGGTCTCATCACTATATGAGACAGAACCCGTAGGATATGTCAAGCAGGACTGGTTTGTCAATACTTGTCTGAAAGCAGAAACCAATCTCAGTCCTCGCCAACTATTGAACACTCTAAAAGATATTGAAAAGCAGTTAAAGAGAAAAAAAGCCTTTCTTAAGTGGGGACCGAGAACCATTGATTTAGATATCCTTCTCTATGACAATCTAAAGTTGACGACAAAGGATTTAGTCATTCCCCATCCCGAGATGCACAAAAGGGTCTTCGTCCTCATTCCCTTGATGGAACTGGAACCTAATCTCGTCCATCCCACGAAGAGAAAATCTATTTTAGAACTTTTAGCAAATTTAAAGAAGAGCAAGAGAGTAAGAAAATTAACCTAACTGGAAGAATAAGATGAAAAAGGTTATTCCGCTTTTAGCGGCATTTTTTTTATTGGGAATATTATTAGTAACTGGATGTAAACAAAAGGAAGAGATTGGAGCTCTTCCGGTGAAAAAAGAGATTGGAGAGCCAGCCTATGGGGATGCCATTGTTGTAGGCTCCATCGGGGATGCCCGGAATCTGGTTCCTATTCTGGCCTCGGATAGCGCCTCTGCTGACATCGTGGGATTAGTCTTTAATGGTCTGGTGAAGTACAATAAGGATATTGAGTTAGTGGGGGATCTCGCAAAATCCTGGGAGGTTTCAGAAGATGGCTTAGTCATCACCTTTTTCTTACGTAAAGGGGTAAGATGGCATGATGGCGCGCCCTTTACTTCTCGGGATGTTTTATTTACCTATCAGAAGTTGATTGATCCCGAAGTGCCGACTCCTTATAGCGGTGACTTCGAAAGAATAGAAAGACTTAAGATACCGGATGACTATACTGTCAGGGTGATCTATAAGGAGCCCTTCTCGCCTGGTCTTTCATCATGGGGGATGGCTATCATGCCCCAGCATCTCTTAGAGAAAGAGGATCTGAGTAATACCAAGTTCAGTCGCCATCCCATAGGTACCGGCCCCTATAGGTTCAGGGAATGGATTACCGGGGACAGGATTATCTTGAAGGCAAACGAGGATTACTTTGAAGGAAGGCCATATATCGATAGGTATATCTACCGTATTATTCCCGATCAGGCGACCATGTTTCTGGAACTGAAATCAGAGGGTATCGATGAGGCAGGACTCACCCCCATTCAATACGCCCGGCAGACCAATACTAATTACTTCAAGAAAAACTTCAATAAGTTTCGCTATCCCAGATTCGGCTATACCTATTTAGGATATAATCTATTGGACCCTAGATTTACGGATAAGAGGGTGAGGCAGGCCATCTCTTATGCCATAGATAAAGAGGAGATCATAGACGGGGTATTACTGGGCCTGGGAAGGATAGGTACTGGCCCCTTTCCTCCAGAATCCTGGGCCTATAACCCTCAAGTTGAAAGATATCCCTATAATCCAGAGAAGGCAAAGGAACTCCTTGCTCAGGCGGAATGGATAGATAGCGATGGGGATGGCTGGTTGGATAAGGGGGGAAGAATTTTTGAGTTCACCATCCTCATCAATCAGGGAAATGAAGCTCGGAGGAAGACTGCAGAGATCATTCAAAGAAGATTGAGGGAAGTTGGGATAAGAGCAAAGATCAGGGTGGTGGAGTGGACCGCCTTTATCAATGAGTTTGTAGATAAGAAAAGGTTTGAGACCATTATTCTTGGTTGGTCGCTTGCCAGGGATCCAGACCCCTATGACATCTGGCATTCATCGAAGACAAAGGAAGGGGAGTTCAACTTCATCTCCTATAAGAATGAGGAGCTCGATCGCCTTCTCCTTGAGGGAAGGAGAACCTTTGACAGAGATAAAAGGAAAAAGATCTATCACAGAATCCATGAAATCTTGGCAGAGGAACAGCCCTATATCTTCTTCTATGTTCCGGATGCCCTGCCCCTGGTTCATGCCAGATTCAGGGGCATAGAGCCCGCCCCCTTGGGGATCGGCTACAACTTCATAAAGTGGTATGTTCCCAAAGAAGAGCAGAAGTATACCCAGTAATCATTGAACATTGAACAATTAACAATGAACATTGAATAAGTAGAAGAGTAAGAAAGTAATGGTGATGGAGGCGTAAATGCTTCGTTATTTAACCCGAAGATTATTACAGATGATTCCCCTATTAATCGGGATAACCATTATCTCCTTTGCTGTTATTCACTTAGCGCCTGGTGAGCCGACAGACCTGGTAACCGATCTCCAACCCAAGGTCTCCGCCCAGGCAGCGGAAAGACTGAGACATCTCTATGGGTTGGATAGACCTCTTCACATCCAGTATCTGGACTGGCTAAAAAGGCTTGTCAAGTTAGATATGGGAAGGTCCTTTCTCGATAATCGCTTGGTTAGCGTAAAGATTTTAGAGAGACTACCCGTCACCATCACCATAAATGTCTTATCTTTATTACTCATCATTATCGTTGCTCTTCCCATCGGTATCGTTTCTGCCACCAGACAGTACTCTCTATTTGATAAAGCAAGTACGGTATTCGTCTTTTTAGGCTTCGCTACTCCCACCTTCTGGTTTGCACTACTTCTCATGATCCTGTTCGGGATAAAGTTAGGCTGGCTCCCCATCTCTGGCTTAAGATCCCTCTCCGCTGCTTCCTTTTCTTTCGGGGGGAGATTATTAGATATGGCCAGGCACTTAATCTTACCGGTCTTTGTCTCTGCCTTTGGAGGATTGGCCGGCTTCTCAAGATATATGAGATCCAATATGCTTGAGGTCATCCATCAGGATTATATTAGAACTGCCCGGGCAAAGGGACTCTCCGAGAGAGCAGTCATCTACAAGCACGCCCTACGCAATGCCCTTTTACCCATTGTCACTATCTTAGGGCTTTCGGTTCCGGCCTTGATCGGAGGAAGCGTAATCTTCGAATCCATATTTGCTATCCCGGGAATGGGGAGGCTCTTCTATGAATCGGTCATGGCCCGGGATTATCCGGTAATCATGGGAGGATTGGTCATTGGAGCGATTCTAACATTATTGGGAAATTTAATCGCAGATATAACCTATGCCTATGTCGATCCCAGGATAAGGTATAAGTAATATGAAAGAAGAGAGACTTTCGAGAATAATCTGGAGAAGATTCAGGAGGAATAAGCTTGCTGTGGGTGGTGGCATCCTGGTATTGTTTTTATTTATTATTGCTTTTCTTGCCCCCTTGCTTTCTCCATATGATCCAGGCGAGATTAATGTCAAGAATATCCTTCTTTCCCCGAGCAGGGCCCATCTCTTAGGAACGGATGAATTGGGAAGGGACATCCTCTCCCGGATGATCTGGGCTTCCCGCATCTCTTTGAAAGTAGGCTTTGTTGCCATGGGGATTGCCATCCTCATCGGGATAATCCTGGGTGCTCTTGCCGGCTACTATGGAGGGAGGATAGACAATCTCATCATGCGTTTTGTGGATATCATGCTCTGCTTCCCCACCTTCTTTCTAATCTTGGCAGTAATCGCTATCTTAGAGCCCTCTATTACCAATATTATGGTTGTTATCGGTATCACCTCCTGGCCAGGGATTGCCCGGCTATTACGGGCTGAGTTCTTAAGCCTCAAAGAGCGGGAATTCGTCGCTGCCGCCCGTGCCTTAGGGGCAAGTGATAGAAAGATCATCTTTAGACATATTCTTCCCAATGCCCTGGCCCCGGTAGTGGTCGCTGCCACTTTAGGAGTAGCGGGTGCTATTCTAACAGAATCTGCCCTCTCCTTCTTAGGCATTGGAGTTCAGCCACCTACACCCAGCTGGGGGAATATCCTGACAAGTGGAAAGGCATATATTGACCTCGCCTGGTGGCTATCCCTCTTCCCTGGATTGGCAATTCTCATCACTGTCCTGGGCTATACCCTTTTGGGAGAGGGCTTAAAGGACGCCCTCAATCCCAGGCTGGAGAGATAGAATGTTACTCGAAGTGAAGAACCTCTCCACTTATTTCTATACAGAGGATGGGATATCGAGAGCAGTGGATGGGGTAGACTTTGAGATAGGAGAAAGAGAGATCCTGGGATTGGCAGGGGAGAGCGCCTGCGGAAAAACAGTGACCGCTCTATCTATCTTGAGACTTGTTTCTCCACCAGGCAGGATTGTAAGGGGAGAGGTCCTTTATAAAAGTAGAGATTTACTAAAATATTCTGTAGATGAGATGAGAGAGATAAGGGGGAGAGAGATATCCATGGTCTTTCAGGAACCCACTACCTCTCTCAACCCGGTCTTCACCATTGGGGATCAGATCATAGAGACCCTAATCCTTCATCAACAATTGAAGAAAAAAGAGGCCCAGAAAAAAGCGGTCCAATTACTTAATCTCGTTAATATCCCTTCACCAGAATCGAGAATCCATGACTATCCCCATAACTTAAGTGGAGGGATGAAACAGAGGGCCATGATTGCCATGGCCCTATCCTGTAATCCCTCCCTCTTAATCGCCGATGAGCCTACTACTGCTCTGGATGTTACCATTCAGGCCCAGATTCTGGAATTACTTAAAGAGTTACAGAAAAGACTCAAGATGAGTATCCTGCTCATCACTCATAACTTAGGCATCATCTCTCAGGTTGCAAATAGGGTAGCCATAATGTATGCCGGGCGAATAGTAGAGCAGGGGACGACAGAAAAGATACTTAAAGACCCTCTTCATCCCTATACTAAGGGATTATTGGAATCCATTCCCAGAATAGAGACTACCCGGAAACGCCTGCCAACTATTGAAGGTATGGTTCCCAAGCCAATCCAGTGGCCCACTGGATGTAGATTTCATCCCAGATGTCCTGTGAAATTATCTATGTGCAGTGAGAAAGAGCCGGAGATGAGAGAAGTTGCTCCAGGACATAGAGTGAAATGCCATTTGGTCGAGCGTTAGCGAGGAGAGAATGGAACCCTTACTAAGAGTCGAGAATTTAAAGAAGTATTTCCCAGTAGAGAGAGGAATATTTAAGAAAGAGGTAGCCCGGATAAGGGCGGTGGATGGAATAAGTTTCTCTTTAGAAAGAGGAGAGACCTTAAGCCTGGTAGGGGAATCTGGCTGTGGGAAGACGACTGTAGCAAGGTTAATCCTCAGGCTCCTTGAGCCAACCTCTGGAGCCATCTACTTTAAAGGGAAGAATATCTTCACTCTAAATAAGAAAGAGATGTTTCAAATTCGAGGCATGATGCAGATCGTATTCCAGGACCCTTTTGGCTCCCTCAATCCTCGCCAGAGGGTGGGTGATATTATCGGGGAAGCACTCTCTATCCATAACCTAGCCCAGGATGGAAGAAGGGAAAGGATTGGAGAACTATTGAGAACTGTGGGACTGGAG
>JAUWXM010000087.1 GCA_030616365.1 bacterium
CATAGAAAGATGGCTAATTTCTCTACCCACTTCCTTCCCACCAAGAGAGCGACCATAAGAAGAATAACGATAGTAGATGCTTCTCGCGTCTGCTCTGAGAATAATACTCCATAGGACCTTAAAAAATTACTGAATTCAGCAGCACTCATTACTTCCCAAGGAAGGGGAGGAAGAATGCGCCGTAGATATACTACAACCATGGCTTCAAGATAACCAAAGGCAATCCCAAAGATAGTAACCAACCCCAACTTTAATCTCATCTTTCTTCCTCAAGCAAAATATTCTCTCTCTCCAGAACCGTTCCTTTTGCTTTCTCCAAGTCGATTAAGGACTTGTTATAATCAATAATGGAACGCAGGTAACCGCTCTGTGCCTCAGCCAAATCCTCTTGATACTCCAAGATATCATGGGTAGTGGTAAGGCCTTCCTTGAACCTCTCCTCCTCTGCTGATAGTTTTCTCTCCCGCAGTCTCCTTACTGTCTCTGCTGCTGCTACCCTTTTATAGTCAGTATTGGTTCCCCTTACCGCTTCCCGAACCTCAAGTATGATCCTCTGTTCTAGATTCTTGAAATCAACGAGTGCTTTCTCCTTCTCTAAAAGCCTTTTTTTATACTTACTCCTTGCCCCTCTATTCCCTAAAGGATATTCAAAGGAAAGGCCAGCAGACCAGGATTCATACTCCCCTTTACTCATCTCATCGAAGGCATCATTGTAATGTCGATCCAGGCCGTTCAATCCGAAACTTCCCTTCAAATCCAAGGTGGGCAAACGTTCATTCTTAGCTACCTTTATTTTAATATCTTTATTTTTTAGATTGATCTTCTCCTTCTGGTAATCGGGTCGCTTCTCGAAAGCGGTTCTTACGTTTTCCACCAGGTCGATCTCTTCTGCTACTAAGGGAGGTTTGTCTAAAGGAATGATGTCGAAGTTCCAGAGTTTTGGATCCTGGATGAGATTGGTGACTATCTTCAGATTATCCTGGGCATCGGAGAGCATTTTTTTGGCAATAATAACCTCTTGCTTCCGAGAGGCGACCTCGGCCTCTGCCGACAGAACCTCAATCTGAGAAACGGTTCCTGCCTTCATCCGTGCTTTATTTGTCTCCAATAAATCCTCGGCTCGCTTTAAGGAAAGTTCTTTGACCTTCAAATTCTCAAGAGCAAAGACTAGTTCCCAGTAGGCTTTCTCTGTCTTTGTTATAGTATTGATTACCTCTTCTCTCAGTTCTTCAAGTGAAATATTCTTATTATTCTTGGCAATGAGGATATCTGCCCTATTCACTCCAATCCCAAAATCCTTTAATAAAGGCTGGGTAAGGGTAAAGGTAAAACTTGAAGTATAGGCCGGATTGGGGCTCTGGGAAACAGGAAGCCGGTTAGTCTCCAGGCGATTATTCTTAAATGCTAAATCATAATCCCCGCCAGTCAGGAACTTCTGCTTCAATCCCGCATTGAAGTCATAATTCTTCTGCACCGAGTCAAAAGTGCCCGTAGTGCCAAAGGAGGTGGTGTGGGTCTCGGATTTGTCTGCTGAAATATCCAGGGTGGCTGTGGGATCAAAGTCTGATTTTGCCTTTATAATCTCTGTCTCCTTAATCTGGGGCACAAGGCGAGTAGCAGCCACATCTAGATTATTCTTAAGAGCAAAGAAGATACAATCCTGAAGAGAAAGAGAAATAGTTCCCTTCTCTCCCTCAAGATTCTTTAAAAAGGTAAAAATGTCCTGAGGCTCAGCAAAAATAGATTTCGAGAAAAAGAGGAGAAGAAAGATAGAAATAAAAATATAAATTACTTTTCTTTTGTTCATATCTTTAACCTCTCTTTATCCGCATTGATTTGCGTCTTTTCTCTGCCCCTTTCAAGAATAAGAACCTCACTTCGTTCAAAAATGAACCAAGCAAGTTGTTTCTTTCTTCACTGCGTTCAGAAATAAGAAGCCCTTCACTTCGTTCGGGAACCTTGTTTCTTCGCTCCGCTCAGAAATAATTCCATAATTAGGGGGGCGTTAGAGACTAAGGATTCTTTCTCTTTACTTAACATCCACTGGAAGGCGAGGGCATCTATTATCCCCCTCAAGGTAGCCGCCATCTTCTTAGCATCCAGGGCCTTAAATTTGCCTTCCTTGATTCCCTCTTCAATCACTCGGGCAACGACGTCGATATACTTTAAGTAGCGGTCCATAATCCTCTTGCGCAACTCGTCCTTTAATCCCAATTCGAAACGACTTGATTCTGAGGTAATAATTTTAAAGAAATCTCTATTAGCCTCGTAAAATCCTAACTGGTGCCTAGTTATAGCACTAAGTTTTTCTACCGGAGTTTCTGTTTTCTTAGCTTCTTTCCGGATAAGATTCATTAGATATTCTGTCTTCTCCTCTACCAAGGAATAGAAGAGTTCTTTCTTATTCTTAAAGTAAAGATAAATCGTTCCCTTGGCTAATTCTGCTTCTTTGGCAATCTCGTCAATGGTTGCTTGGTGGAAGCCTTCTTTAGCAAAAACCCTCTGGGCGGCTTCTAAGATCTCTTTCTTTCTTGCCAACCGTTCCCTTTCCTTTCTACTTAATTTAACCATCTATTTCCTCCCCTGCAACCGCCAAAACACAAAAGGAAAAATAAAAACACAAAGACCGAGTGCTTCTGGAAACCTTTCGTGTTTTTCAATTAAATTTAGTGTTTTTGTGGTGGCAATACTGACTAGTCATTTTATGACTGACTGGTCATTCATTTTAATAATAACACGGAAAAACCCCCTTGTCAAGTTTTTTCTTTCATGCAAACAGACACGAATTATAAGGTAAAAAATAAAACAATTAGGACGCACATCAACGCCAATAAAAAAGCCCGAAGAAAAATCCTCGGGCTCAAATTTTTATCCACTTCATCGGTGGACCCGCGCTCCGTCGCCATAGCTTTGGAGCGTCGGCGACCGAAGAAGCGGGCTTTTTAATTTTTAAATCGCTATTTTATTCAATGACGGAAGAAAGCTAAGATTTCTTCTCCCGTAATAACCCCTTTTATAACTAATGCGGTTAGGATGCAAATGATGGTGCCAATGAGGTTTCCCAGGGCGAAGAGAAGAAAGCTTTCCTTATATTTCAGTTTAAAGATACGGGTTAAAAATAGGATATTGAATGGTCGACCAGCGGTAGGGATAGCAGGCATAAGGAAGAGGCTTGCCTTGCCCATGGGTCTTGCCCAGGAGATTATCTTGGATCTCGAAATTCTTTCCTCAAAGGATAATACCTTCTTCTTTGCTAAAGAGAGAAACCTCAGGCTGAAGGTCCTCTCATAGGCCCAAAAGAGAAGCAGGAGGACTAAAAGGTCCATAAGATAACCAGAAAAGAAAATGAAATACCACTTAAAGTTGAAGCCCACAGCATAGGGAACAGAGGCCTTCCTTCCCCAGAGCAGATGTAAGCCGATATATCCTAAGATGATACTAAATAATCTCATCTTCTTTGCCTGATAAAGAGGGGCAGGACCTTCACTTTAAAGAGGGGAAATTTCTTTATCGCTGCTAAGGTAGGAAGAATAAAGGTGAGGGCAAATAGGGCTGGGGGCTCATGGAAAGTGAACTTGGTGAGAAAGGGAAGGATGGTCATGCCCACCACCGCTCCTCCCGGTACTGTAGATTTGAACTTGGCAAAGGCGAATATCTTCCAGAATATCCCGGCAGCTAAAGCGCCTATAGGAAGAATGATGAATAGTTCCTGGGGCAGAAGACAGAGCAGGACCCCAATGCTACAAGATAAGCCTGCCCCTCCTCGAAACCGATAATATATCGGCCAGTTATGACCGACCACGGTTAGGCTTGCTATTAAGACTACTACTTTATAATCGAGGTGTAATACCTTTAAAGCAATATAGGTAGGAATAATCGCTTTTGTCACATCCAAGATCAATACTAAAGCACCTGCTGGTCGGCTGACCGCTCTATATA
>JAUWXM010000055.1 GCA_030616365.1 bacterium
CAAAATAATCACTGGAACCACAGATTTTCACCAGATTCTCACAAGATTTTAAAAACTTTCTCTGTGCTAATCTGTGTTAATCTCGTGGTTCTTATTTAAGTTACGATGTTGTAAACTAATCCCGTTATCCATCACCTCTACAGTAGTACTATAATCAAGATTTCTGATTTGTCAGCCCCCCACCCCGGAACTTCCGTGGTGGGGGGCTGTTTGTTAAACTAAGAAATTACTTCTCTAATTTAACAACATTCTTTGCCTGAGGGCCTCGGGAACTTTCTTCAATCTCAAACTCTACCTCATCACCTTCAGCTAAGGATTTAAACCCTTCGCTGGTGATAGCAGAGAAGTGAACGAAGACATCCTTGCCACCCTCTTGTTCAATGAAACCAAAACCTCTCTTTTCATTGAACCACTTCACTTTACCTCTCATTCCTTTCTCCTTTCCAAAGAGATTTCTGAAAAATTATTTCTTCACAGATTATCTCTTTCAGAGACCTCCTAAAATTTTCCTTTTGATCCTATAGATGATTCCTTTCTTTCTCTTCATCTCTTTCTTAAGTTGGGGGATAACCTCCTTTGTTGCCTGATAACCAGCTTGCAATAGTTCCCGGGCCCTCTTCAAATCTACTTTGGAGATATCCCCGATCTCGGGATAGATAACGAGATCGGCATCTTTCACGGCTCTCTTTGCTCCCTGGCGGGATATCACATCCCAGGACTGAAGAATGACCTGAAAGACGTTCTTGGGTTCCGGACCTATGGTTGCTTTACTATTGACATCCACCCCGATGACAAAGTCTGCCCCCATCTTACGCAGGACATCTGTGGGAAGGATATTAATTATTCCTCCATCAACTAAGAGCATATCCTCATGTTTTACCGGAGTATAGACTCCAGGAATGGAACAACTTGCCTGGACAATTCTTGCCAATGGTCCTTCCCTGAAGACTACTTCTCTTTCGCCAATTAAATCCGTAGTAATAATAGCTAAGGGAATTTTGAGTTCTCTAAAATCACTCACCCCGGTATGTTCTGAGACAAACTCCTCTATTCCTTTTCCCGAGATGAGGCCCATCTTTGGTAGAGTGAAGTCAGCAAACTCCCTCCATTTCAAACCTAAAGCTACTTTCTCAATAGTCTCGATATTTAGGCCCGAGGCATAGAGAGCACCGATAAGCGCTCCACTCGAGGCCCCGGCAATCATATCTATGGGAATCTTGACTTCTCTTAGGGCCTTCAATGCCCCGATATGGGCAATCCCTCGAGCTGCCCCTCCGCTCAGAGCAAGACCGACCTTCACTTTCATAAGATTAAACAAGATACCTGAAATAGATATAGAGAGAAGCCATAAAAAGAGAAACGAGGGTAAGAGGGAGGCCTATCTTTAAGTAGTTCCGAAAGGTAAGAGGGGTTCTTGATTTCTCACTAATCCCAGCAATAACCATACTGGCCAGGTGACCGATCAGAGTTCCATTGGCCCCAACTCCCACACCCAGTGCTAGGGCCCACCAAAGGGGGATCATCTGGGAAGGGGGGAGGTTGAGCTGGATCCCAATATGTCTTACTATGGGGATAATAGCCACCACACTGCAAGGGGCACTCAATATGGAAGAAGCAAAGGCAGCTCCCCAAAGAATGATGAGGATGATGGCTACTGGATTTTGAGTGAATCTTAGAATAAGTCGGGTAAGATGCTCAATAATACCTACTTTTTCTAGGCTTCCTACTAAGATGAATAGACCAAAGATGAAGAACAATGTTGGCCACTCGATCTCCTTAAAGATCTCTTCTGGATTGATCCTGCTTACAAATAACAGAAGGGCTGCTCCCCCTAAAGCGATGGTGGAGGGAGGAAGGTTAAGGCGATGATGGATAGTAAAGGCGGCCAGGGTGAGTCCTAAGACAATGAGGGACTTCCTCATCAATAGAGGGTCCCTTATGGCCTCCCTCTCTTTGAAGGCCGCTATCTTCCTCTCCATCTCGGGTCGCACCCGGAAGTGGCGATGGAAGAAGAGCAAGAGAAGCAGCAGGGTTACTATGAAGATAATGATACAAATTGGGGTTAGATTGATGATAAAGTCCAGGAAAGAGAGATGGGCGGCACTACCTATCAGCATATTGGGAGGATCCCCAATTAAAGTTGCTGTCCCCCCAATATTGGCAGATAGAACCCCGGCAATAAGAAAAGGGAAGGGGCTCTTCCCTAAGGTATCGGCAATTAAAATGGCCATGGGGATGATTAATAGAACAGTGGTGACATTATCTAAGAGGGCAGAAAGAACGGCAGTAGCTATAGAGAGAGTAATCAAGATGAGCCAGGCCCTTCCCCGAGCTAACTTGGCGGCCTTTATGGCCACATATTGGAAGAGACCGGTCCGCGCAGTAATGGCTACGATGATCATCATCCCGATTAATAAGAGGAGGGTATTGAAATCAATATACTCTACCCAGGCCTCTTTTAGGGGAAGGATATTCAGTACTAATATAAGGCCGGCCCCAGCCAGGGCAGCCGTGGCACGATGAACCCTCTCGGTGACAATAAAAAAATAGGTCGCCACGAAGATGACAGCGACCAAGATCATGGATTGATTCACTTTACTTCTTTTTCTCTACTCTATAAACTGCTCTACAGATATCCATCTGGCTAATAATCCCCACTACCTTATCATCCCTTACCACGGGAAGGATGTTTAGATGGCGGTGGGCCATGACAGAGGCTGCAGCCAGAAGGGGCATATTTTCTGTGGCCGTGACTGGTTTACGGATCATGACATCGTCAATTACTAAAAGTTGGTTCAGTTCGGGAAGGGCCTCAGCCTTCAGAAGCCCGAAGTCCTCAATATAGGATAGATCACCCAGGAGGTCGAAGTAGTCAGGGATGAACATCATCAAAAGCTCCTTCTTGGTTACGATGCCCAAAATCCTATTCTCCTCATCCACTACGGGCAATCCTCCATAGTGATGCTCACTGAATATCTTCATGGCCTCTAAGATGGGTGTGGAGCGGGTGACGGTCACTACCTCTTTAGTCATAAAGTCCTTTACCTTCTTCACCCCGCACCTTCCTTATCATCTAGAAGATTTTGCGTTACAGTCAGTAAAACCAATACAGAGTCTTTCACATCTTTCATTTTCAAAAGATAAATATGGCAAAATATAGCAGAAGGTGCGGGGTTCATTTAATTACTCCTCGGCCTCTTTCTCTTCTTTTCTTATTAAGTTTATTATTTGACGAGGAGACTGGGCAGCGCGTAGCTCTTTCCTTATCTTCTCCTCATGTAAGAGGCGGGATATCCGGGCAAGAACCCTCAGGTAGGTCTCATGGGCATCCTCTGGGGCAATGATTAAGAAGACTAAGTAAACCGGCTTCTTATCCAGAGAGTCAAAGTCTATTCCCTTATCTGATTTAGCAAAAGCAATAATAATCTTCTTCACTAAGTCTGTCTTGGCATGAGGAATGGCTATCCCATTCCCTACTCCCGTGCTTCCCAGGCTCTCCCTCTCCATCAAGACGCTGACCAGCTTCTCTCTATTCGGGATTATCCTCTGCCCTGCTAAGAGAGCGGCCAGTTCTTCCAGGGTTTCCTTTTTGCCCTTTGCCTGAAGGCTCAGAACAATGAGCTTCTTGTTAATGAAGTCTAATAATCTCATTCTTTCTTATTTCCTCCTTCGCAAACACGGATAATGTCTATCTGGAGCCGATGAGAGGGATCGAACCTCCAACCTGAGCTTTACGAAAGCTCTGCTCTACCATTGAGCTACATCGGCTGGTGCCGGGACCCAGACTTGCACTGGGGACACCAGGATTTTCAGTCCTGTGCTCTACTACCTGAGCTATCCCGGCATCTCTAGAGAGATTTCTGAAAAAGTCGAAATCTCTGATTTCACAGATAAAATAAGAAAGCCTTTCGCTGTCGCTCAAGAACCTTGTTTTATTCACTCCGTTCATAAAATACAGATTACACAGATTTCTTTATGTCGAGGTAATCGGTGTAATCAGAGGTCTCTGAAAAAATCTCAGAGACCTCTTAGAAGTGCTTGGTCAGGCCAAACCTCAAGCCATAGTCTCCAGTGAATCCCAGGGTCAGTTCACTATTAAAAATGGCTACTTGATTCCTATGTTTCAAGCTTAATTTCGTACCTCGCTTCAAGTTTAGAGGAGAAAGACTGGTTGTCAAGTGCAGAGAGCGGTTAATGGGAGAATTGAGAGTGAAACCATCCCGACTAAAGTATTGATTGAGACCGAAGAAATTATCTTCTTCAATAGTAACTCTCTTTTCCATATTAGAGAACAAGTTAAGTCTTTTCTCTTTTCCGATAGAAGTGAACAATTCGCTACTCATAGAAGAGGTTCTATCGACCCTTGAGACAATTCTTTCCTGACTCTTACTGAGCTTAATTACTTTTACTTCTTTTTGAAGTGGAATAATGTTGTCGTTGATTTCCAAAATTATTGAAGGATGGAGTAAAAGGATGACCAGAACAGGAACTGAAGCAAATAGAACCTTTTTAAAAGACATTGTTCCTCTCCCTTATAATCGCTAAGGCGCTAAACGCAAAAGCGCTAAATATTTATCAAAACGCCAAAAAATGACTTAGCGTCTTGGCGTTTAAAAGATGAGGGTTACTCCTCCTACTGCCTCATCAATATCCGTATAATGGATATGATCGATGTGCCGCCACTTTATGCCTAAATCGAGATGCTTAAGAGCTCGCCAGAAGAAACCACCTTCTACCTCATTCCTCGTTCCCCGATGGCTATCGAGATCGTAAACATAGGTCTCTTTTGCCCGGAAATGAACGGGCCTTTTGGCAATCTTTAGAGGAGTAGGGACGGAGAAGATGATCCCATTCAGCAGTTCAAAGTTGATCTTATCCTCTCCAACACAAATGTAATTGTGGTGTTTATTAATTGTAGCATGCTGGAAGGCAGAATAAAAGTTCAGGTATTTTATTATTTCGAGCTCTATCTCTAAGCCAGTCTCTGTCTTGCTTAATTCATCCGTCTCAAAGTTATAGGTTATCTCAGTATAGGGGGCGATCCTTAAGGTCCGATTTATCCTCTCCAACTTAAAATTCCAGTTTAGGGAGACTTTGTTGGCATACTGGACTTCATCCTTATGGGCAGAGGATACCCCATGGATATATTCACTGCGACTTTTAAACTCAAACGATTTAGAGAGGGCGGGGGATGAAGATAAAAATAATAAAATAAAAAGGTAAGAAAATAGAAGTAAAAAATTCTTCAAATTTAACTCACAGAAGGTCTCTCGTCCTTTCAGTCCTCGAGATCAAAAGGTATCTCGGCCATTTTATGGCCTCGATATCAAAATTTCCTCAAAGGGAAATTTTGGCGGGGCCGAGCGGATTCGAACCGCCGATCTTCGGCTTGACAGGCCGACGTGTTAAACCAGGCTACACCACAGCCCCTTAATTTGTACAGTATAACAGAAATAGTTCCTTTTGTCAAAATTTTAGAATATCACTGCCATTCCCAGCCAGGGCCGAACATCCTCGTAGTCATCGAAGCCATGGGCTAAGGCAAGTTCCAGGTTCAGAGGAATATGATAGAAGATGAAGGATTTCAATCTCACCCCGGCTCCAGCATCAGTATCGAAGTTACCAATGGCTAACTTCCCCTGGAACCAGGCAGTACCACTATCCACAAAGACCATGCCATATAATCTATCGAGATAGAAGAAGGAGAGCTTCTTTCCCATATCCTGCAGAATGGGAAAACGATACTCGGCACTCCAGAATCCCATCTTATCTCCCCGAAAGGTATTCTCTCCATAGCCCCTCAAGTTTTCCATTCCCCCTAACAGGAAGGCGCCCTGACTCAGGTTATGTCCCTTACAGAAACCCCCCATGGCTCTCAAAACCAGGGTATGGCGCTTATAGAGGGGAATATATTCTCGCCAATCCAGGGTATATTCATTGAAGTTGAAATCGCTTCCGTAGGACTCATCCGCTAGAGCATAAGAGAGGATGACTCGTCTCCCCTGTGGGTTGATATCCATATCCAGAGTAGGCTTTATTTGATAATGCATTAGGCTTGCCCCGCAGGTAGCAATATGGCCATCGTCCGGAAGATTGGGAGGATTAATATCTCTCTCGGTATCTATATCATCAACAAAATAGGCCTCATAATCTAATAATAGATACCCTATCGGTACCAAGGGAAAGCCAGCACCTACTATTCCTCCCCGTCTCCTCTCCCAGTAATCATCCGTCAGATTATCCTGATTGGGACCCTCAATATAGTTGGTATAACCAAGAGAGTAGTCATAAGCACCAACTAGGATATTGGGAAAAAACTGACGGTTGAGATAGTAGGCATAGCCCGATATCCCACCATCTCCTGCATAGCCGATAGCACTCTCAAAGATATGCTTCCCCATGACATCCTGGGCGTAGCCCATGACACTCAAGCCCATAGGGAACCAGAGAATGGGTCTTATTCTTGGTCGATACTTTTTTATGGGGTATTCTTCCCTCTCCTCTGCTTCAGGATTATTTATAGACCCTGCTTTTTGTAATCGGTGATCAGTGATCGGTGATCGGTTTTTCCTTTCACCTGATAACCTGATAACCTGATAACCTGATAATCTTTGCTCTTTACCCAAATTTGCTTCTTTAGTCTCTTCCCTCGCTAAGACTTTAATGTCATAGCCATCTGCGCTATAAGAGGAGAAGACCATCCTCTTTTCATCAAAAGAATAGGAAGGTTCAAAGGCTCCCCCAATGACATTGGTTAGCTGTATTACTTTCTTTGTCTCCAAATCGAGTTCATAGATGTTGAAGACTCCCGTCCTATCTGAGGAGAAGATGATTCTCTTGCCCTCCTTTGACCAGGAAGGATCCCGATCGTCTGCTTTATCATTGGTGAGGAAGACTATTCCTGATCCATCAGCATTCATAAGACAGATATCTCTCTGACCGTTCTTGAACCGAGAGAAAACGATCTTTTTTCCATCTGGTGAGAACCTGGGAGTGAAGTACTGAGTATAGTCCTCGATCTTTGTAAGATAGGTAACCTCTTCTATCTCTATATTAAAGAGGCAGATATTTGTTCTTCCGTCTTCGTTCTTGATAAAGACAATAGTTTTTCCATCTGGTGAGAGATGAGGCTCCTTGGCCCTCATCCCCCTGGTAAGGCGCCTCTTCTTATTTACCTGCGTCCAGTCAATGAGATAGAGATCACTATAATAGGAACCCCGCCAGTTATACCAATTCTTAGAGTAGACTAACTTCTCGCCATCATAGGAGAAGGAGGGATCGGGATTGACTTTTTTC
>JAUWXM010000047.1 GCA_030616365.1 bacterium
CGGGTTAAAAAAGATTAAGGAATAGAATAAGTAGACGTAATAATCGGCCGTCTCTTCAGAGACTGCCGTCTTTTTTGGAATAATACTTGACAAATTTAGTAAAGTTTAGGGGGAGAGAATTATGCGTCTTTCAACGAAGGGCCAGTATGGGGTAAGGGCCATGTTCGATCTTGCTTCCCATTCTCAGAATGGCCCGGTTCCTCTGAAACAGATCTCAGAAAGAGAGGAGATCTCTCTGAGCTATCTTGAGCAGCTCTTCTTAAAGTTGAAGAGAGCGGGTCTGGTGGAGAGCGTGCGTGGTCCAGGAGGAGGATACCTGCTCAGAAAGAGGCCGAAAGAGATCAGGATCTCTGACATTATAAGGGCGGTTGAGGAGTCCCTGGCTCCTATCTCCTGTATCGAACCCCAGAAGAATCCCAAATGCCGTAGGATAGAATCTTGTATTCCTCGTTTATTGTGGAAGAGATTGGGAGAGAAAATACTTGAATTCTTGGATTCTACTACCCTGGCTGACCTATTGCAGACGCGAATTATTAGCCCGCAAACCCCGACAAGTCGGGGAACGGGCCAGACGAATGGAAGAAGGAAAACCAATGGTTAGGGAAGCAATTAAAGATGAATATTATGACGACGCGCTATCGCTTGCCTCGTCTATTGATACTCAATATATAGAGAAGATAAGGGAGTTAAAGAAGAAGAGGAAGGCCATCATCTTAGCCCATAACTATCAGAGGCCAGAGATCCAGGACTTAGCGGATCTGGTGGGTGATTCCTTAGATTTGAGCAGGAAGGCAGCAGCCACAGATGCTGAGGTTATCGTCTTCTGCGGTGTCCACTTTATGGCGGAATCGGCGGCTATCCTCTCTCCAGAGAAGACGGTCCTCTTACCGGTCAAAGAGGCTGGCTGTCAATTGGCAGAGATGATAACTGTCCAGGAACTGCGCAAAAAGAAGAAGGAAAATCCTGAAGCCACGGTTGTCTGCTATGTCAATTCTAGTGCTGAGGTAAAGGCGGAATCGGACATCTGCTGTACCTCAGCCAATGGAATTGGGGTAGTGAATTCATTAAAAGAGAATAGGATCCTCTTCGTTCCTGATGAGCATCTGGGAAGATACCTGGAGAGCAAGACAAAGAAAGAATTTATCTTCTGGAAGGGTTTCTGCCCAACCCACTATAATCTATTGCCCAAGGATATATTGAGAGCTAAGGAGGAGCATCCTAAAGCAAAGGTCCTCGTCCATCCCGAATGCCGCCTATCAGTAATCGACTTGGCAGATGAGGCCTTCTCGACGAATGGGATGCTGGAGTATGCTAAAAAGAGTGAAGCGAAGGAGTTCATTATCGGAACAGAGTTGGGAATAATCCATAGATTGAAGAAGGAAAACCCAGATAAGAATTTCTATCCAGCAAGTGAGAACCTCATCTGTTCCAGTATGAAACTCATTACCCTGAAAGAGGTTGCAGAATCCTTAGAAAAGATGAGATATAAGATTGAAATCCCAGAAGAGGTGCGTAAGAAAGCGAAGAAGAGTCTGGATAGGATGCTTGAGGTTTAATGGAAGAGCATACCGCTCTATTTGTCACTGGCCTTCTTATGGGTCTCGGGCCCTGCCTCGCCTTCTGCGGACCAATTCTCTTCCCTTACATCGCGGGGAGTAAGAGAAGCTGGCTTGGGGGATTGAAGGATATTCTAATCTTTTCTGCCTCTCGAGTAGTGATATATGGACTCTTAGGCTTACTAGCGAGTAGCATCGGTTATTTCTTAACAGAGGTGATATCTTCTCCAAAGTTTAATCTTATAAAGTACTTAGGGGCTGGAATATTCGTCCTTTTATTGGGAATGATTATGATACTTGGTAGGACAAGGTTTCCCTTCTGCCGCCTACTACATAAAGAGACGATTGAGAAAAGTGCAAAGAGCATGATTTTACTTGGCATCTTAATCGGCGTTTCCCCCTGTTTGCCATTACTTGGGGCTTTGACCACCATCGCGGGATTGGCCAAGGGGCCCTTGGTGGGCGCCTTCTGGGGTCTCTCCTTTGGCCTGGGGACGGTCATCTCTCCTTTAATTATCCTTGCTTTAGTTGCCGGAAGCTTGGGAAAGCTCCTATCCTTAAAACCGATCTTCTATCAGACCTTCAGTCGCCTCTGTGGTTGCTTCTTAATCTATTTTGGCATCCGTCTCATTCTAGGAGTCTTAGGATGAAGAAGTTCTTAATTTTACTTCTTGCCCTTCTTTTCTTGGGATTGGCCTTAAACCTGGGGATTAAGAATTCTAAAGGTGAAATTCCCAGGACCGGGGCAACACCAAGGGCAAAGGGAATCACTCCCCGTCTCGCTATGTACTGGAAGTCCCTGGGTAAGGGTGTGGTACAATGTGAGCTCTGTCCCCGGGGGTGCGTCCTTCGTTCTGGAGAGAGAGGAGAGTGTAAGGTGCGGGAGAATCGAGGGGGGAGACTCTATACCATGGTCTGTGACCTTCCCTGTGCCGTCCATGCCGATCCTATTGAGAAGAAGCCCTTGTTCCATGTTCTTCCGGGAACAAAATCCTTCTCCATCGCTACCGCAGGCTGTAACCTGAAGTGTAAGTTCTGCCAGAACTGGACCATCTCCCAGTATCCTCCAGAGGAGACGGATAACTATTATCTTCCTCCTAAGGATGTAGTGAAGATGGCAAAAAGGAGTGGCTGCCCCTCCATTGCCTATACCTATACCGAGCCCACCATCTTCTATGAATACATGTTGGAGACGGCAAAATTGGCCAAGGAATCTAGGATTATGAATGTCATGCACTCCGCAGGCTATATCAATGAAGCACCGTTAAGAGAAATCTGCAAATATCTGGATGCGGCAAATATCGATTTGAAGGGATTTACTGATGAATTCTACCAGGAACTTACCGATGCCCATTTAGAATCAGTGCTGCGCACCCTAAAGATTCTAAAGGAAGAGGGGATTCATACCGAGATTACTAATCTCATTATCCCCACAAAGAATGATAGCCCAGAAGAGATCAGAAGAATGTGTAAGTGGATTGTTGAGAATTTAGGCAAAGAAGTTCCTATTCACTTCTCTCGTTTCTGGCCCCAGTATAAGATGAGGAACCTATCCCCCACACCGGTAAAAACCTTAGAGATGGCGAAGAGGATTGCTCAGGAAGAGGGCCTGAAATATATCTATATCGGGAATGTTCCGGGGCATGGGGGAGAAAATACCTACTGCTCCAAGTGTAGAAAGCTACTTATTCAGCGAGTAGGGTTTCATGTCTTAAGGAATAACCTCTCCTATACTTTTACTGGAAGCGAGATAGAGGGAAGGTGTAAGTACTGTGGGGCGAGAATTCCCGGGGTCTGGAAACCACAGAGGACACAGAGAAAACCACAGAAGACACAGAGATGAAAAAGAGGGTTTTAATTGGGATGAGTGGGGGAGTGGATTCCTCTGTGGCCGCTTCTCTCTTAAAGAAAAGATATGAGGTGATTGGAATCCATCTCAAGATGGCTTGTGCTCTAAGTACAGAGAAACCTGCCAGAAGCACGGCCTCTAAGTTAGACATCCCCTTCTACTCTCTTAATCTCAAGAAAGAGTTTGAAAAGAAGGTGATCGACTACTTTATAAGAGAATATTCTAAGGGCTGCACCCCTAACCCCTGTATTGTCTGTAATAAGGAAATAAAGTTTAAGGCTCTCCTGAAGAAAGCAAAGGAACTAAAAGCAGATTATATCGCTACCGGCCACTATGCCAAAGTAGCCTACAATAAAAAAAGAAAGAGGTATTTATTAAAGAAGGGGAGAGATAAGAAGAAGGACCAGTCCTATGTTTTGTGCGGTCTGGATCAAAAGCAACTGAAACATACTCTATTTCCTTTAGCGAACTTCACTAAAGAAGAGGTTAAAGAGAAGGCAAAGGAACTGGGGATTCACAACAGACCATCCAGCCAGGAGATATGCTTCGTTCCGAACACGGATTATCACCGATTTTTAAAAAAACGGATGAGCACGGATAGATTAAAGGGGGGGCTGATCGTTGATAGGGGAGGGGAGGTCTTGGGAAAACATAAGGGGATTGCCTTCTATACCATCGGCCAGAGGAGGGGCTTAGGGATCGCCACTGGCAAGCCTCTATACATTGTAGCCATTGATAGCGGTAGAGATGTCATTGTTGTGGGAAGTGGGGAAGAGATACTCAGAGATGAACTAATAGCAAAGGATGTCAATTGGGTTGCCATTGACAGATTAAAGAAGTCCATAAAGGCAAGAGCAAAGATAAGGTATCAGCATAGAGAGGCAGAAGCGACAGTCATTCCTTTATCTAACGGGGTAAAGGTGAAGTTTAAGAGACCCCAGAGGGCGATTACTCCCGGGCAGGCAGTGGTCTTCTACGATAAGAATATTGTCCTTGGTGGGGGCTGGATCGTTTGATGAAGGCTCTGGCCTTGCTATCTGGTGGCCTGGATAGTTCTTTAGCGGTTAAGTTGATACAGGAGCAGGGGATTGAGGTTGAGGGAGTAAGCTTTGCTTCTCCCTTCTTTGGCCCAGAGAATGCTAAAGAGGCAGCAGAAGAACTGGGGATTAGACTCTACATCAGAGATGTATCAAGCGAGATATTAGAGATTGTTAAGAATCCCAGGTATGGCTATGGGAAGAATATGAACCCCTGCATTGACTGCCACATCCTGATGGCCAAGAAGGCAAAGGAGCTAACGAAGGAAGTAAAAGCCTCCTTCATCATTACAGGAGAGGTGGTGGGACAGAGGCCGAGATCCCAGAATAAGCAAATCCTGGAAGCCATAGCGAAAAGAGCAGATGCCCAGGGAAAGCTCTTAAGGCCCCTTTCTGCAAAACTCCTGCCAATTACAGATCCAGAAAAAAGAGGATCGATTAATAGAGAGAAATTATTGGCCCTTTCTGGAAAGAGCAGGAAGCCCCAACTTGAGTTAGCCAAGAGATACAACTTAAAAAAGTATGGTACTCCAGCAGGTGGCTGCCTTCTAACGGATGCCATGTTTTCCCGGCGCCTAAAGGACCTCTTAAAGCATAACGAACCCCGCCCCTCCAGCTTAGAGGAGCGGGATGAATATACCTTGGATAATATCCTACTTCTCAAACTAGGAAGGCATTTCAGGTCTTCAACTGGATTAAAGATTGTAATCGGAAGGAATAAGGAGGAAAATAAGAGGCTTAGGTCTCTCGCTAAGGAGGGAGATGCCTCCTTCAATGTGGTAGGTCACAAAGGACCCCTGGCCATTGTTCGGGGAAAGCCGCCGGCCCAGAGGGCCTCTGGCCCGGAGGGGTTGGATGAGGAGACTTTAGAAGAGACCGCCTCTCTCTGCGCACGATATAGCGATGGAAAAGAATTCCCTAAAGTAAAGGTGAATTATAGAAGATTGCCAGATGGGGAGGTTAAATCCATAATTGTAACTCCAGTCGATGCTCCTGAGTTGGGAATCACTAGGATCTAATGATAGATAAGGGGCAGAAGAAGCAAAAATGATTAAATATATTGAAATCGGAAGAGAAAAATTATATAATAAGGAAGCCTTGCCGCTTTGCGACAAGAACCTTGTTACTCACTTCGTTCGTAATAAAAAAATGTCGTAAAAAAACTAAAAAAGTCCAAGGTCAACACCAGACATCGGACTTCGGACATGAGCGACTGAAAGGAGCAAGAAATGAAACTGGATGAGATCATCATTACCGAGGCCATAATAGAGAGTTTTACCAAGAAGTTCAGGGATTATTTGGTTTCTGATGTAGCCATTGCTGGCGGAGGACCGGCGGGCCTCTGCGCTGCCTATTATCTTGCCAAAGCAAAGAAGAAGGCGGCTCTATTTGAGAGGAAGTTATCTGTTGGGGGCGGCATGTGGGGCGGAGGAATGATGTTCAATAGCATCGTGGTCTGCTCTGAAGGCAAAAAGATCTTAGATGAATTCGGAATTAGAAATAAAGAATATAAGAAGGGATACTATGTGGCGGATGCCATTGAGGCCGTAACTACCTTGGCCTCTAAAGCGGTCAAGGCTGGGGTCCAGGTGTTTAATCTCATGAGCGTTGAGGATGTTGAGATGAGGAAGAATAGGGTAACCGGCTTTGTTCTGAACTGGAGTAGCGTGAAATTGGCAAATCTCCATGTCGATCCCATGACCGTCAGGGCAAAGTTTATAGTGGATGCTACGGGCCATGACTGTGAGGTAGCAAGTATTATTCAAAGGAAACTGGGAACGAAGTTAAAGACCAGAACAGGAGGAATTGTGGGAGAAGAGCCCATGTGGGCCGAGGTTGGAGAGAAGGCCATCGTCAAGAATACCAAGGAGTTCTATCCTGGAGCTTATGTGGCGGGACTGGCAGCCAATGCGGTCTTTGGTGGTCCCAGAATGGGTCCTATATTCGGAGGGATGCTTTTATCTGGAAAGAAGGTTGCCCAGTCAATCCTAAAAAGGCTTTGAATTAACTAAGAAATTATGGTAAAATATGTTTTTATGTGAGGAGAGTTAGATGTTCAAGAGAATAGCTGAGGATATCAGGACGGTCTTCGATGAGGATCCAGCAGCAAGGAATCTCTTAGAGGTTCTCTTCTGCTATCCTGGTCTCCATGCCCTCTGGCTCCATCGCACAGCCCACTTCTTCTGGAACCATAGAATGCGTTTCTTGGGAAGGATCATCTCCCACGTCAGTCGCCACTTGACAGATGTTGAGATTCATCCCGGAGCAAAGATCGGCAGGAGGTTCTTTATCGATCATGGCTCGGGAGTGGTCATCGGTGAGACGACCGAGATAGGGGATGATGTCCTGCTCTATCAGGGAGTAACCTTAGGAGGAACAGGGAAGGAGAAGGGAAAACGCCATCCCACCATCAGGAATAAGGTGGTAGTAGGTGCGGATGCCATTGTCCTGGGAGCCATAGAGATTGGTGAGGGAGCGCGGATCGGTGCTGGCTCTGTGGTAGTGAAGGATGTCCCCTCGGGAGCGGTAGTGGTCGGTGTTCCGGGAAGAACAGTGGAAAGACCCAAGGTGAAACCCAGAATTGACTTGGAGCATGGAAGACTTCCTGATCCAGTAGCAGAGGCGGTGAATATCCTCTTAGAGAAGCAGGAGAAGTTAGAGAAAAGAGTAAAGAGATTAGAAAAGAAAGGTACCACTGAGAACAGATAGTGAGACCAAATAGAGAGTTTCCAATATCCAATACCCAATTTCCAATGATTTAGATTAAACAGTTGACATTTAAGAATTGGACATTTTATTAGAAATTGGAAATTAGTAATTAGAAATTTAATATGTTTGTTTCTTGGTTATTGGTTATTGCAGATTTAGGATTTAATCGTTCTGGTTACTGTTTCAGCCAAAGGCTGATCCGCCTCTGGCGGACGCTGGTTACTGTAAACTAGGAGTGAGAGATGGCTAAGACCATAAAGAAGATAAATGAGAAGATAAAGAGGGGCAAAGCGGTAGTAGTCACTGCAGAGGAGATCATAGATTTAGTGAAGAAAAGAGGAATAAAGAGGTGTGCCAGAGAGGTGGATGTGGTGACTACCGCTACCTTTGGACCTATGTGTTCAAGTGGTGTCTTTATCAATTTCGGCCATACCAAACCAAAGATTAAGGTAGGAGGGGGTAAGGTCTATCTCAATGATGTCCCGGCCTATGGAGGCCTGGCAGCGGTAGACCTCTATCTGGGTGCCAGCGCTTTACCAGATGACGATCCCCGCAATAGGGTCTATCCTGGGGAGTTCAGGTATGGAGGAGGACATGTCATAGAGGAACTGGTAGCAGGGAAGGATATCAGGCTAAAGGCCTCGGGCTATGGAACGGACTGCTATCCTAAAAAGGAACTAGAGACCAAGATTAATATAAGAGATTTGGATAAGGCCATTCTCTATAATCCCAGGAATGTCTATCAGAATTACAATGTGGCGGTTAACCTATCAGATAGAGTAATCTATACCTATATGGGCGTTCTGCAGCCCAGATTAGGGAATGCCAATTATTGTTCCGCTGGCCAATTGAGCCCTCTCTTTAACGATCCTTACTATGAGACCATAGGCATCGGAACCAGGATCTTCTTAGGAGGAAGAATAGGTTATGTTGCCTTTAGCGGAACCCAACATAACCCAAGGGTGAAGAGAACTTCTAAAGGTATTCCAAGATCGCCCGCCGGGACTCTGGCCCTAATTGGGGACCTGAAGAGGATGAGCCCCAAGTGGCTGAGAGGGACATCCTTTACCGGGTATGGGGCTACCTTGACGGTAGGGATAGGGATACCGATACCTATCTTGAATGAGAGGATATTGAAGTTTACCACAATAAAGGATTCTGAGATATATGCCCCGGTCATCGATTATAGCAAGGCCTATCCTCTGGGCAAGGAGACCATTATAAAAGAGGTGAGCTATGCCCAACTTCGCTCGGGCGCTATCAAGATAAGAGGGAAGGAGGTTCCTACTTCCAGTCTATCGAGCTATGCTAAGGCAAGGGAAATTGCTAATATCTTGAAGGATTGGATAAGGAGTAAGAAGTTCCTCTTGACAGAGCCTGTTGCTCCTCTCCCCTGAAACGCAGATGACCGCAGATAAATTAGTTCGGAGTTTACAGTTCGGAGTTCGGAGACCAAAAACTAAAAGCAGAGCGCAGATTGCCGCAGATAAAGAGATTTACGATGAAGTATTTAGAGAAGATTAAGAGCTATACCCTGACTCAGGCAATAAATGCTTTTCTTGCTCTCTTGGTGAGGAATCCAGAGAAGAACATCATGCGCCTCACCTACTTGACAGAGAAAATCACCAAGAGGAAGCATTATCTGGTTTGGATTAGAAAGATAAGGAGACTCTACAGGATGGGCCATCCCATCTTAGAGATTACTAAACGCATCATCAATTTCAGCCACCCCCATCACCGCAAGAGAATCATCAAGGCCTTTGTCATCAATCAGATGCTCAAAGGGTCCAATGAGAGGAAGAAATTCAGTGAAGAAAACGGCTTCTATCCTCCAGGATTCTTTGCCATCAGTCCCACCATGAGGTGTAACCTCCACTGCCATGGATGCTATGCCGGGAATTACTCTAAGAAGAAAGACCTGGATGCCGGAGTTATCGACCGGATAATAAGAGAGTCTAACCAGATGGGTAGTTATTATGTGGTGGTCATCGGTGGGGAGCCCTTCTTAAGAGAGGACTTATTCGATATCTTTGCCCGGCATCCAGAGACTGCCTTCATGGTCTACACCAATGGGACCATGATC
>JAUWXM010000089.1 GCA_030616365.1 bacterium
AGTAACTCATCGAAATCCACCAACTCTCCCGGGAACTCTGGACCATGGACGCAGGCAAACCTATTCTCTTTATCCACTCGAACACGACAGCTTCCGCACATCCCGGTACCATCCACCATGATGGTGTTGAGACTTACAACAGTTGGGATCTTTTCTCTTTTAGTAATCTCACAGACTTTCTTCATCATGATGAGAGGTCCTATGACCAGGACCCAATCCATCCTTTTCTTCTGGACAATAAGTTCCTTCAAGGCATCAGTCACCAAACCCTTCTCACCATAGGAACCATCATCAGTAGTGATATAAATTTCCTGGCTTAAATCCTTCATCTCCTTCTCTAAGATGATGAGGTCCTTAGTCCGGGCTCCCAGGATGGTGGTGATCCTATTCCCAGCCTCTTTTAGCGCTCTGGTTATGGGGACTAAGGGGATGATCCCTATGCCCCCTCCGATGGAGAGCACTTCCCCATACTTCTTGATAAGGGTGGGCTTCCCTAAGGGACCTAATAGATCCAGGAGGGCATCCCCTATCTTCAGGGTAGCGAGCTTCTTGGTAGTCTTTCCCACCTCCTGGAAGATGATGGTTATTCTGCCCCGGGCATCATCCGTCTCATAGATAGTCAGAGGAATTCGTTCCCCTTTCTCATCGATCCTCAGAATGACGAATTGACCGGGCAGGGCCTTCTTAGCGATGAGGGACGCTTCTATCTGAAGGAAAGTAATTTCTGGCGCCAATCTTTTTTTGGTTACTATTTTATACATCTTAAAGTTTGGCTAAACCGGCTTCGATTTTTTCCAGGCCCTTCTTAATATTCTCAATGGAGTTGGCGTAGGAAAGCCGAATATAACCTTCCCCGTAGTCCCCGAAAGAGGTTCCGGATAGCAGGGCTACTCCGGCTTCATTAAGAAGATAATCCGCCAACTCCTGAGATTTCTTCCCCGTCTCAGTAATATTGGGGAAGACATAGAAGGCACCAAGGGGGTTACGACAGCTAATCCTGGGAATCTTATTCAAGCCCCCAACGATGACATCCCTCCTTTTTTTGAACTCAGCCACCATTTTATTTACAGCATCCTGTGGCCCATTGATAGCCTCTATTCCGGCAATCTGAGTGAAGGTTGCCGTGCAGGAGTTGGAGTTGGTCATTAACTTGGTTACCTTCTCGGCAATCTCTCTATTCATCACCCCATATCCTAATCTCCAACCAGTCATG
Source organism: bacterium (assembly GCA_030616365.1). Taxonomy (GTDB): domain Bacteria; phylum UBP18; class UBA7526; order UBA7526; family UBA7526; genus JAUWXM01. Next base: position 1,214 of record JAUWXM010000089.1, read on the forward strand.
GCATAGGTCTTGGAGTGGCCCTCTAAGATGATGGTTCTCTCCTTCATCCCGGGAAAAGAGGCGATGGAATGATGCTCCCCTTCGTAAATGATCCTAGAGTAAATCTCGTCAGATAGAACCAAGAGATCATTGGTCACGGCGACCTTGGCAATCTCCTCAAGATCTTCTTTGGGAATGACCCCTCCAGTGGGGTTGGCTGGAGAGTTGAGAACGATCATCTTCGTCTTTTTGGTGATCCTCTCCTCCAGATCCTTGATATCGAAGACGAATCCCTTCTCCTCCTTTATGGGAATGGAAACTGCCTTGGCTCCCACGAAGTTAATCATCGATTCATAAATGGGATAAGCCGGGTTGGGGTATAAAACCTCATCCCCCTCATTGATACAGGCTAAGATAGAAAAAAATAGGATGGGCTTTCCCCCAGGAGTAACCACCACTTCCTCTGGATCAACCGGGATATTTCTGGTCTTTGAGATATATTTGGCAAAGCATTCCCTAGCTTCCCAGAGTCCAGCAGAGGGACCGTAGTGGGTCTTATTCTCTCTGATTGCTTTAATGCCTGCTTCTTTGATATTCTCTGGAGTATCGAAATCCGGCTCACCGATCTGTAGATGAACGATCTCCTTCCCTTCTCTCTCCAGGGCCTTGGCCTTTGCCAAGACCTCGAAGGCGGTTTCGGTTCCAATCCGAGACATTCTTTTAGCAATCATCACCTTCTTCATTCTCTCTCCTCCATAAGGGGAAATTTATCACACAGTTTTTTGACCTCTCCTCTTACTTTGGCAATTGCTTTCTCCTCCTTTATGTCCTTCAATATCTCTCCGATCCATTTAGCAATCTGTCTCATCTCTTTCTCTCTCATTCCCCGGGTAGTTAGGGCTGGAGTACCGATTCTTAAGCCACTGGTAATGAAGGGACTTCTCTTCTCAAAGGGGATGGTATTCTTATTGACCACGATTCCTGCCTTTTCCAGTGCTTCCTCTGCATCCTTACCAGTAATGTTCTTAGCTGTGAGATCAACGAGCATTAGGTGATTATCTGTTCCTCCAGAGACGAGTCTAAACCCTTCCTCTTTTAACCCTTCTGCTAAAGTCTTGGCATTCTTAATAATCTGCCTCTGGTATTCCTTAAAATCTGGCTTCAAGGCCAAAGCAAAGCAGACCGCCTTGGCAGCGATGGTGTGCATAAAAGGGCCACCCTGAATCCCGGGAAAGACCATCTTATCTATCATCTTGGCATGCTTCTCTTTACACATAATCATCCCCGATCTCGGACCTCTCAAGGTCTTATGGGTTGTGGTAGTTACAAAGTCGCAATAAGGAACAGGATCGGGATGTAATTTGACCGCTACCAGTCCAGCGATATGGGCGATGTCTGCCAAAAGATAAGCACCTACCTCATCCGCAATTTCCTTAAATCTCTTGAAGTCAATGGTTCGCGGGTAGGCGCTCGCTCCACAGACAATGAGTTTTGGCTTACACTCCTTGGCAATCCTCAGTACCTCATCATAATCAATGGTTTCTGTCTCCCTATCTACACTATAGAAGACAACATTAAAATATTTTCCAGAGAAGCTGACCGGGCTTCCATGAGAGAGGTGGCCGCCATGAGAAAGCTTCATAGAGAGCATGGTCTCTCCCATATTTAAACAGGCGAAGTAGACCGCCATATTGGTCTGGGTTCCGGAGTGGGGTTGGACATTGACATGCTCACAGCCAAATAACTTCTTCGCCCTCTTGATGGCCAAGTCCTCTGCAACATCAACGAACTGGCAGCCTCCATAGTATCTCTTCCCGGGATAGCCCTCAGCATACTTATTGGTCATCACTGATCTTTGGGCCTCCATAACCGCATCAGAAACAAAATTCTCAGAGGCAATGAGTTCCAGACACTCCCTCTCCCTTCGCTTCTCATCCTCTATCGCTTTATAGATCTCAGGATCAATATCCTTCAAACTTCTCATCTAATCTCCCTAACACGGATTAGCACTGATTAGAAAAAACAGATTAGCACAGATTTAATCCGTGCCTATCCGTGTCTAATAGCCGGCTCCAGCTGGGGTTCCCTTTATGATAGCCACGCTCGCTGAGGCCCCGATCCTGGTGGCTCCGGCCTTGAGCAAGGCTTGGACATCCTCAAAGGTTCTGACTCCTCCCGAGGCCTTTACCCCCATAATAGGACCAACTATGCGACGCATGAGGGCAACATCGGCTACCGTTGCCCCCCCTCCACTGAAACCGGTGGATGTTTTAACAAAGTCTGCTCCAGCTTCCTTTGCTATCTGACAGGCCTTAATCTTTTCCTCTTGAGTTAGTAAAGCAGTCTCCAGAATCACCTTAACAATCCTTCCATTGGCCGCATTGACTACCGCCTGAATATCCTTCTTCACCAGATCGTAATTCTTTGCTTTCAGGGCTCCGATGTTCATCACCATATCGATCTCATCCGCTCCATTGGCGATGGCATCCCTGGTCTCCATGGCCTTGGCCGTGGAGGTCGTGGCTCCTAAGGGAAAACCGATTACCGTAGTGATCTTGACTGGGGTCCCTTTTAGTACCTTTGCTGCTAAGGGGACATAACTGGGATTGATGCAGACAGAGGCAAAGTTATACTTCTTTGCCTCCTCACATAACTGGGT
>JAUWXM010000066.1 GCA_030616365.1 bacterium
TTGATATGTCCCTCTTCCAAGAGGTCAATGGGGTTTCTATCGTCTGTACAGAATAAACACTTTTTATAGGTTGTGTCATTTACTACAGAGATGAGGTCTTTCAAGTTTTTGGAGGCCGAACCCTCCCGGATCATAATGGTCATCCCCGCTTTCAATTTCTCTTCTGCCTCCTCTTTGGTAGTGCATTCATGGTCGGAACCTATCCCGGCCCGGATATATCTCTTTAAATCCTCCCCAGATAATCCTGGGGCATGGCCATCAATTATTCTATTCTTAAATAAGGCAATCTTCTCTAAAATCTTCGGGTCATCGTTTATTACTCCCGGAAAGTTCATCACCTCCCCTAATCCCAATACCATAGGATGGCCAATCAGTTTCTTTAAATCCTCTGCTTCCAGCCTCGCTCCCGAGGTTTCAAATTCTGTTGCTGGAACACAGGAAGGAAGCATGATGAAGACTTCCAGGGGTAAGTCTTCGCTTGCCTTCAGAATATATTTGATACCATCTATTCCTAAGACATTGGCGATCTCATGGGGGTCAGCAATGACCGCTGTAGTCCCCTGGGGAACTACGGCCTGGGCATATTCTCCGGGGGTTACCATAGAACTCTCTAAATGGACGTGAGCATCCAGGAGACCGGGGAGTAAGAATTTGTCTCTTAAATAGATCTCTCCCTTCCCTCGGTAATCACCGATCCCAGTAATTACTCTCTGGTTAATTGCTACATCGCCGCGATAAATCTCTTCTTTCAGGGTATCAATAATCTGGGCACCCTTCAGGACTATTTCTTCCATCCATACTCCCCAATCAAAGGGACGAAGACACAGCCACAGACGCTGGTGGTCTTCACCTTGCCCCTCTCCTTCTCTACCAAGAGCAGGGCCTGAGCGAAGGAACCGCCCACGGGAATGACCATCTTTCCTCCCTCAGCCAATTGATCGACTAAAGTCTTGGGTAGAATGGGTGCTCCAGCAGTGACCATAATCCTATCAAAAGGAGCTTTCTCTTCTAATCCTCGTGAGCCATCCCCAACAATTACCTTTACATTTTTATACCCTAAATCGCTTAATACTTTTTTAGCCCTTTCTGCTAAGCTCTCAAATCTCTCTATGGTATAGACCTCTTGAGAGAGCTCTGCCAGGATGGCTGCCTGATAACCAGAGCCGGTTCCTATCTCCAAAACTTTCTCCTCCCCCTTCAATCCCAGACACTCGGTCATCAAAGCAACCATATAGGGCTGGGATATGGTCTGCCCCTCAGTGATAGGTAGGGGATGGTCTTCATAGGCGCTATCCAGATACTCTGGCAGAACGAACCTGTGCCTGGGAACCTTAGCCATAACTTCTAAGACTCTTTTATCCTTAATCCTCCGGCTGGCGATCTGGGTGGCGACCATGCGTTCTCTTAACTGGGCAAACTCGATCTCATCTCTCATCCGAAATTCCAATACTTACTATGGATTTCTTTTATTTTTTTTACTATCTCTCTAACTCGGTTATTAGGTTTTTCGCCTATTCTCTCTTTGGGAAAGAGATTGAGTTCTCTCCCTCGGGGACCTCGAGTCCCCTCGGGACGAGAGGCCAAAGAGTCCAGATGGGCAAGAACGGATTCTCTTAAGGCCTTTAAATTATATCCTCCCTCCAAGCACGAGACTATCCCTTTAGAGAACTCTTTCACTAAAGAGGTTAATGCCCCATACTCTTGGGAAGTAAGGCCCATTCCTCCCAGGGGATCGTCTTGGTGGGCATCGAATCCTGCGGAGATGAGGGTGATATCTGGTTTGAATTCATTAGCGATGGGGGAAAGGAGCTCCTTGAAGATATAGATATAATCACTATTTCCACATCCCGGAGGAAGAGGGACATTGACGGTATATCCTTTTCCCTCTCCCTCTCCAATCTCCTCGATATCTCCGGTTCCTGGATAGTGGGGATAGCGATGAAGGGAGAAGTATAAGACGGAAGGATCGCGATAGAAAACCTCTTGGGTTCCATTTCCATGATGGACGTCCCAATCGATAATCAGAACTTTCTTTAAACGATGCTTATTCTGGGCATACCTTGCCCCCAAGGCAATATTGTTGAAGACGCAGAAGCCCATTCCCTTCTCTTTTAAAGCGTGATGGCCGGGAGGACGAATGAGGCAGAAAGCGCTATCCAGATCATCAACTACTCTATCGATGGCACTGAATACTCCACCCGCTGCCAAGAGAGCAACTTCGAAGGAATCTTTGGACACCGGGGTATCGGGATCTAAAAATCCTCCTCCCCTTTGACAGATCTCCCTTACTTCTTGGATGTAAGACGGATTATGGAGATATTCGATCTCCTTTAAGTCTGCTTTTCTGGGATTGATAAAGGTTAAATCTTCAAGAATATTCTTCCCTTTCAGGAAGCTTAGAATAGCCTCAAGGCGCTTGCTATTCTCTGGATGATCTCCCGTATCATGTTTTAGATATTCATCTGAATAGATAAGACCAACCTTAGGAGACATCTGTCACCTATTCGCCGATTACCATAACCGTGAGGTTTCGATTCCTGGGGCCGTCGAATTCGGCGAAAAAGATGCTCTGCCACATCCCGAGATGGAGGCTTCCTCCGGTAACGGGAAGAGTGAGGGTGCTACCCAAGAAAGTTGATTTGAGGTGGGCATCGGCATTATTATCTACCCGGTTGTGAAGATACTTTCCCCCTTTTGGAAAGAGCTTCTCTAAAGACTTCTCTATATCTTCTTTTAGTCCCGCCTCATTCTCGTTAATCAGGATGCCGCTTGTGGTGTGGCTGACATAGAGGGATAGGAGCCCATCTCTAATCCTTGACCTTCCTACAATATCCCGAACCTGAGAGGTGACATTGATTAACTGCGTCCTCTTCTGGGTAGTGATATTTAAAACTTCCTTATGCGTTCTCACCACCAGACTCCTTTCAAGATTAATTTTATGAACCGCAGAGTATCCCAGAACTTACGAAAGTGGCTTATCTCCTGGCGATAGATGGTCTTTATGGGGATGCTTTTTATCCCGAACCCCCTCTTCCCCGCCTTAATAAGCAATTCAGACTCTATATCATACCTTCGGGAGGTGAGAGGAATCTCCTTCAATACCCTACTCTTCACCAGGCGGTATCCGGACTGGCTGTCTGGAATCCTCTGTCTTGCTAAAAGAGAGGTAAGGAAGGAGCCGATTTTATTAACCACTAAGCGCTCTCTGGGCATATCCTTTACATTCTCCATCCGAGAGCCGACGATGATATCTGCCTGAGGGCCCTGGGCGGCCTTCAGAAATCTTGGTATCTCATTCGGATCATGCTGGCCGTCGCCATCCATGAGTATTATCTGTTCAAAACTTCCTTTGAGGGCATATTCCAATCCGGTATGCAGGGCCTCTCCCTTGCCCTTATTTTTCTCATGCCTTATAACCTCTGCTCCGGTCTCTTTTGCCCTTTTAAAAGTAGCGTCGGTAGATCCATCATCAACAACGATTACTTTATCAACATACTTCTGGGCACCTTTAATTACTCTGGGGAGGGTCTTCTCAATATTATAGGCCGGGATGATAGCACAGGTCTTCACCCCGCACCTTTTGCTATTCAATTCCTTCTTTCTGCTTAAAGGTGCGGGGTTCATTCCTCTCTCCATATTGGATGATACAGAAACCACTCTTCAGGATGTTCCTTGATATATTTTTCGATTACCTTGAGACACTCCTTAGTAAGGTGAAGGAGGTCTTTTTCTTTATTACCTGTGGGCTTGGGTAGAATAGGTCTTTCAAAAGATAGTTCATACTTTTCGCCCTTCTTGAATATGAAACATGGAACGATTATTGCCCCAGTTTCCAAAGAAAAGGTAGCAGGACCCTTGGGAACGATGGCTTTCTTCCCAAAGAATTCTACCCTCATTCCTTTTCCTTTCACATCCCGATCCCCAAGCGTGGCTAAAAGTTCATTCTTCCTGAGTGCCTGGAAGCATCTCCTTGCGGCCACTCCTAAAGGGATGACCTTTACTCCCTTTGCCTCCCTCTGCTTTCTGAAGATATCTGTGGCCCTCCTTTTCCCATGGCCCAAGGCAAGGACGTTCATTTTATATCCCTTCAAAGCCATGGTGATTCCCCCCAGCTCCCAATTCCCTAAATGAGCACTTAAGGTCACTACTCCTCTCCCTTGAGAAAGAGCCCAATCTACATAATGAAGGCCTTTTATAATAACCCAATCATCAATATTATCCCTATTTATCTGAGGGGAATAGAAGAAGTCTACTGCGTAGCTTGAGAATCTGCGGAAGGTGCGGTGGGCCATTCTCCTTATTTCCCTTTCACTCTTTTCCTTTCCCCAGACTACCCTTAGATTAGAGATTAATGCTCTCCTGGTGGGACGAGCCAGAAAGTAGTGGGCATCGGCTATGAGCTGAGTAATTCTATAACTTAACTCTTTAGGAAGGAGGCGACAGAATATAATCCTCCCCATGTAGTATAGAAAATACCTCACTAAGGCCAGGAGATAGCCCATTAGGCCCTCTTATGTAGTAATAGGATACTTGCGAAAAATCAAAAGCCCGACCAATACAAAGACGCCAGCCACGGGCCCTAAAAGAAGGATGCCCAGTGGTTCGACTGAGCTATAGCCAAAAGTGCGAAACAAAAACCCGGAGACAATGAACGATAGTGCGATGGCGAACTTAGTCATCAAGCCCTGCATACCAAAGTACATGGCCTCCCTTCTCGAGCCGGTGAGATTCTCGTCATAATCTACCAAATCAGCAATCATAGCATTAGGGAGAACAAATAATGTTGCTATGGGAATGCCAGCCAGGCCCATGAGTATCTGCCCTTGAAGGGCCTTGGAAATCCCAAACGGCCAATGACCAATAGAGGGGAGGAGAAAGAAAACAGCGCAGAGTAAAGTTAAGGAAAGGAGCATGGTAAACTTCTTACCCTTCTGGGAAGCAATTCTCTGTATAAGGGGGAAGGACAGGATTACTACTACTAACAAGGGAGCTACAATTAACCCCACATCTCCTTTGCCAAGTCCCATCAACTCGGTAACGATATAAGAGATCCCTATAATCAAGAGAGTGAAGGCAAACCAAAAAAATGTATAACCACCGATGTAATATCTGAAGGGCTTATTCCTGAAGGTTTGAATAATGGAGGTGCGGAAGGCAAACCCCGATTTCTGGAGATGGACGTCTCGTTCCCTAATGGCAAGAACCGGGCAGTAGAGGCAAACTAAGACCACCATACCTAAGATGGTGGCCATGGCTTTAAAACCTAATCTCTCAATGAGAAAGGAAGAACCTAAAAAACCGATAATAAGCCCCAATATTCTAAAAAATCCCTGCCAGGTGGCCAGACTGATCCTCTCCTTTGAAGAGGAGGTTAATTCTGGCAGGAGGGCGGAATAAGGAACAATCACCACGGTATAGAATAAAAAAAAGAGGCCTAACGTCAAAACGAGATAGATAAAATTAACCACAGAACTTTCCGGTACTGGTGGATTCCAAACGAGGATAAAGGATAAGACCAGGGGCAGGCTACCGAAGAGGATGAAGGGAATCCTTCTTCCCCAGCGCGATCTGGTCCGATCGCTCCACTGGGCAATCAGGGGATCGGTTATGGCATCCACAATCCTCCCAACCATCATGGCGGTTCCGAATAGGGCCGTAGAAACATAGATTATCATCCCCTGCTCCGGAGGAGCATAGTAACGTATGGCCCAGATGCTGATAACCATAATTACTAATATAGCACCGCTAGACCCGGCTCCATACATGACCTTCAATCGCAGGGGTAATTTTAGCTCTTTGTTCATCTGCGCGGAGCGGGGTTTATTCTTTGCTAATTTTGAGGACATTCAATTCCTTAATCATCTGATTAGTAATCTCCTGGATCTCTAAGAGGGCCAGGAGTTTGGCATTGCGCATCTCCGTTTTTTCTGCTGCTTTCTTAGACTTTTCTATCTTGGAAAGGTCGGCCTCTGCCAGTTCGTTCTTATAACGAATAATTTCTTCCAAGTATCTATTTACCAATCTTTCCATATCTTCTCTGATTATCTTTCTTCCCCTTTGGTAATTTTCTTTCTTCATCTTCTTCCTCCAAAATGCAAATTCACACGGATTGATTACGGATTCACACGGATAAATCTGTGCCTAATAACGCCCTATAGAATTACTATTTTGCTTGTTATAACTTTGCCCAATTTATACCGAAAGCCTATTCTTACTTCTGATCCTCTCTTCATAGGAATATATTTCTTCGGCACGCGTAATGTTATTGATTTATCTCCGATAACAATATGTCTATACATTGGCAATGCTCTAGCTGAAAAAA
>JAUWXM010000103.1 GCA_030616365.1 bacterium
GAGATGGTGGCCAGCCTCTTCATCTGAACTGATGACAGGGGGTACCCTTTAGGGTACAAGAAGTAGGCATAGGCCTTACTGCGACCCCTTCCTACCCTACCCCTCAGCTGATAGAGCGTAGAGAGCCCGAAGTCCTGGGCACCCTTAACAATGAGGGTGTTGACATTCGGGATATCCAGTCCAGATTCCACGATGACAGTAGAGACTAAGATATCAACCTCTCTTCTCACAAACCGTAGCATCACTTCTTCCAATCTCCTTTCCCTCATCCTTCCATGGGCCATGGCAATCCTTGCCTTTGGGAAAATTTTTTCAAGGTTCTTTGCTAAATCAGGGATATTTTCTATTCTATTATGGACGAAGTAGACCTGGCCCTTTCGGGAGAGTTCAGATTCGATGGCCTCCTTCACTATCTTTTCATCGTATTCCGTGACATAAGTAGCGATAGGAAGACGACCTTCTGGTGGGGTATTGACAATACTCATATCCCAGATCCCAGATAGTGAAAAATGTAAGGTCCGGGGAATGGGAGTGGCACTTAAGGTCAAGACATCAACTAGCTTCCTTAGGGCTTTCAACCTCTCCTTATGTCTCACCCCAAAGCGTTGCTCCTCATCAATGATGACCAACCCCAAGTCCTTGAAGGCCACATCTCTCTGAATGAGCCTATGGGTTCCGATGACGATATCAACCAGTCCCTTCTTCAAGTCCTTTACGATTCTTTGTTGCTCGGTCTTGGTTCGGAATCGGGAGAGCATTTCAATCCTCACTGGCCAGTCGGCAAACCTCTCTCTAAAAGTATGATAGTGCTGTTCTGCTAAGATAGTAGTGGGAGTTAATAATGCTACTTGTTTCCCATCCATGACCGCCTTGAAGGCCGCTCGCATGGCAATCTCTGTCTTCCCATATCCCACATCCCCGCAGATTAACCTATCCATGGGATGGGGATCCTCCATACCTCTCTTCATCTCCTCTATAGCCCTTGCCTGATCCGGGGTCTCGGAATAGATGAAGGCAGAGTCAAACTCCATCTGCCAGTGGTCGTCTTTAGGAAAGGAATGCCCCTTAAAGGCCTTCCTTGAGGCATAGAGGTTCAAGAGTTCCTCTGCCAATTCTTTCACCCTCTCCCTGACTCTCTCCCTCACCCTCTCCCAGGAGGTCCCTCCCAATCTATATATCTTCGGTCGATATCCTTCTGTTCCAATATATTTACTGACGAAGTGACTCTTATCTATAGGGATATAGAGTCTATCCCCTCCGGCATATCTCAGGGATGAGAAGTCCATCTCTCCTCCCCCCACCTTCAACCTTTTCAGACCCTCATAGATCCCAATGCCATAGTCCTGATGGACAACATAGTCTCCTTCTTCTAATTCAAAGAAGGTAGAGATAGGAACTCCTTCTTTATATCTAAACCTCTCCAAATACTTCCTCTGGCCATATCTTCCGAATATCTCTTCATCTGTGAGAACGGCCAGCTTAAGTCTTGGAGCTAAAAAACCACTTGAGAGAGAGCCTATCTTTACTTCTACTCTCTTCAGATCCTTGAGGAGTTCAAGGTATCTCTCCTTTTGACCCTGGTTATCAGCAAAGATGAATATTCTATAATTTTCCTTCTGCCATTTTTTTATTCTCTCTTTTAAGAGATCGATCTTGCGATGGAAGTTTTCCATGGGCTGGGTAGCGAAATCAATCGCTCCTTCCCTAGGAAAGGGCAAGAAACAGATTAGTTGATTAGTTGATAAGTTTCCGCCAGAGGCGGATCCGCCTTCGGCGGAGACAAGTTGACAAGTAGGGTCTTGAATGGCGATTAGGGTATTCTTCGGTAAATAGTCGAAGAGGGTGGCTTTTCCTTGAGAGGTGAAAGGAATGATTTGGGCTTCCGTTATCTTCTTAATTGACCTCTGGGTGATGGGATCGAATCTTCTCAGGGATTCTATTTTCTCTCCCACTAACTCTATTCTCAAAGGATTCTCATCCTGGGGTGACCAGACATCTACGATTCCTCCCCGGATGCTGAATTCTCCCCTTCTCTCAATCATAGGACTTCCCTCATATCCCGAAGAGACTAACCCCTTGATAAACCTTTCTCTCTTTAGGTCTTCGTTGACCTTTATCTTAGAGGAGAATTTTAAGAAATCATCTGGTGAGATTATTCTCTCTTTAATTGTCTCTTCCTCTGCTATAAGAAGAAAATTAGCCGAGGAAAGGAGATGGGAAAGGCAGGATAACTTCTCATTCCTTTCTTCTAAAGGGAACGGGAGAATAGGATGGGAAACGCCGAAGATTCGCAGATCTTCTTCCATCTCGATTCTCTTCTCTTCGTCTGAAGTAATAATCAAGATGGGGCGGGATAATTTCTTAGATAAAGAAGAAAGGAGAAGGGCTTGGGCACTCCCCCAGAGCCCAGAGACCCTGACTTCCCTCTCTCCCCTTTTCAAATCGTCTAAGACTTTTTTTAATTCCTTTGACTTACCGAAATCCATTTAAATCCCCATCAATTTTGCTGTTGAAGTTTTAATCTGCTTGCCCCGTTAGATAGCAAGCATCTAACGGGGTGAATAATCTTGTCTTTAATCGGTGTAATCAAAGATTTCTGACTTTTCAGAAATCTTCTCTAATTTTAGCACATTATCCCCTAAAACACAAAAAGCAGAAGCCTTAAGACTCCTGCTTCAATTCATTCTCTGGTGGCGCAGAGTAATAGTGTGTTGTTAGATTGGTTTTACAAAATATTTAAGGTTAAAGTCATAATGTAGGCAATCTCCCTGATGATTCATTAAATAGCTTTTCTTACCTCAAACCATTTGTGTGTTCTTAGACATATCTTCACCAGCATTAACATCACGGGAACTTCAATGAGCACCCCCACAACTGTTGCCAGGGCTGCTCCGGAAGATAATCCAAACAACATCGTGGCGGTAGCAATGGCTACCTCAAAATGATTGCTGGCCCCGATCATTGCTGAAGGCGCGGCATCTTCATACTGGAGTTTAAGAATTCTTGCCAGTCCATAAGTGAGCCAGAATATGAGATTCGTCTGAATGAAGAGCGGGATAGCTATCCATAGGATAGTGAGGGGTTTGGTTAAAATTATGTTACCTTTAAATGAAAAGAGTAAAACAAGAGTAAATAAAAGGGCAATAATTGATACTGGTGTGAGTAAATGTAAAAATTTCTCCTTGAACCACGCTTCACCTTTTACCTTTATTATCCATTTTCTTGAAAAATATCCGGCAACCAGGGGTAGGGCAACATAGATACTGATGGAAAGTAATAATGCCTGCCAGGGAACAGGTAACCTGCCTATACCAAGTAGAAATCCACC